>JAHJVW010000095.1 GCA_018828585.1 Bacteroidota bacterium | reverse complement strand
TTTGGTAAGGATGATTTACTGGAATCAGATTCTAAAGTCATATTACAAAAATATAGAAATTTTTAGCTCTATACACTAGAGTTTTGAACAGCTTAGATAGTGTTATAAATACACAAATTCATTTTAGAAAGGTTTTTTGGCTAATTTTCCACATAAGATGTTATTAACTTGTGTGTAAAAAAATAAATTGCGCTTTAACGGCATTTAAATGAGATGTTAATAAAAAGATTTTATGTTCATAAAGTTTAGGTACTTGATTATTGATTACGTTTTCTTAAATAAGAAAAGCATTTTTGACTAAATTGCGTCTTATTATGGAAAGGAAATTTCAGCATCAAGAAAAAGAAGTAAATCAGATGATATTTGGCATCAGAGCGGTAATTGAAGCCATTCGCTCTGGGAAAGACATAGAGTCTTTGTTCTTACAAAGAGGATTAAATGGGGGCCTATTTTCTGAATTGAAAACATTGCTTAGAGAATTTGATATTCCTTCTCAACAAGTACCTATCGAAAAGTTAAATAGAATAACAGCTAAAAATCATCAAGGAGTAGTTGCTTTTATTTCTCCAATTACCTATCAAAAAATTGAAGATATAATTCCGATGGTTTTTGAAAAAGGAGAAACACCACTTATTTTAATTTTAGATGGTGTCACTGATGTTCGTAATTTTGGTGCAATTGCAAGAACCGCTGAATGCTGTGGTGTACATGCGATAGTGGTTCCAAAAAAAGGCTCGGCACAAGTAAATCCCGATGCAGTAAAAACTTCTGCTGGTGCTTTGTATAAAGTGCCAATTTGTAGGCATGATAGTCTTTTACAAGTGATGAGATTTTTAAAGGATTCGGGTTTACAGATAGTTTCCTGTACAGAAAAAACGGATGATTTAATTTATAAGCCTGACTATTCTGCACCAACCGCAATAATTATGGGTGCTGAAGATGAGGGAATTACTTTTGATTTGATTCGTAATTCTGATTATCTCACAAAAATTCCAATGGCAGGAGAAATTGCTTCTTTAAATGTTTCTGTTTCGGCAGGAGTGATACTTTATGAAGCAGTTAGACAAAGAATCAGTGTTTAACTATCTTCCTTATTCAATAAGGATTGCAATGGCATCCTTTATAGCGTTTTAGGCTGATAAAGATTTAGTGGAAAGCCTGTTAAATTGCTGAAAAATAATTTAAAAACGTTTCAGATTAAATATATTCAGTGCCGAATTTGTGCTTAACATCTGCTACAACTTGTTTAACATGTTGTTCTTCACTTTTAGGGCAAATCATTAAAGTATTATTGGCCTCAACGACAATAAAATCGTGTAAACCATTTAGGATAACTAACTTATCTTTTGGCACATTCACCATACAATTGGATGAATTGTACATGACCACTTTTTCTGGATTGATAACGGCATTACCTACATAATCTTTATCGGCAAGGTCGTAAACTGATGCCCATGTACCTAAATCAGACCAGCCAAAATCAGCAGGCATCACATAAACATTTTCTGCTTTTTCCATAATTCCATAATCGATGGAAATATTTGTACAACGTTGAAAGGCTATCTGAATAAAATCTTTTTCAGCGTCTGAATTATAAGCCATTTGTCCTTCTCTAAAAATTTCGCTCATATCTGGTAAATATTTATCAAGAGCTTTAATTATTGCCTCTACAGACCAAATAAAAATTCCAGAATTCCATAGGAAATCACCACTAGCTAAAAAAGATTGAGCAATTTCTAATGATGGTTTTTCAGTAAATGTTTTTACTTTAAATAAATTCTTGGCAATGGTAGTGTTTTCGTACTGGATGTAACCATATCCGGTGTCAGGTCTTGATGGTTTGATTCCTAAAGTAATCAAGCAATCTTTCTCTTCGGCAATTTGAAGAGATTGATTAATAATATCGATAAAGTTTTCAGTATCCAATATTAAATGATCTGAGGGTGCAACAACAACCTTTGCTTTTGGATTGATTTTTTTTATTTTATAACAACCATAAGCTATACAAGGTGCTGTATTTCTCATGATAGGTTCACCAATTATTTGATTGTCGGTAAGCTCGGGTAGTTGATCTTTAACCAAATCGAAATAATTCTCATTGGTTAAAATAAATATATTTTCAACAGGTACTATTTTCTTAAATCTTTCAAAAGTATTTTGAATTAAACTTTTTCCAGTTCCTAATACGTCTAAAAATTGTTTAGGATAACTTGATCTACTTACAGGCCAAAATCTGCTTCCTACACCACCAGCCATTATTAAGACATAGTTGTTTTGATTCATATTATAAATTTTAGATGATTCCTTCGTCCAATAAATCATGCAAATGTACAACTCCAAAATATAAGTTGTCTTTAAGCACAATTAATTGTGTGATATTAAATTGTTTCATTAAACCCAAAGCATTTACAGCCATTTCATTATAATCGATTGTTTTAGGCGTATGATTCATAATGTCTATTGCCTTTAGATTTTCAAAAGATGAATATTTCTCCATCATTCTCCTTAGATCACCATCTGTAATTACACCTTTTAATTGATTCTCATCTGTAATGGCAACTACACCCAATCGCTTTTTGGTGATTTCTAAAATAGCATCTCTGATGTTAGCATCTTTATTAATCTGAGGCTTCTCGTTTAAAATACATAAATCTACAACTTTTAAATATAGTCGTTTTCCTAAAGCTCCTCCTGGATGAAATTTGGCGAAGTCTTCTTTAGAAAATGCTCTGCATTCTACTAAAGCAACTGCCAGAGCATCACCCATCACTAATTGAGCTGTTGTACTAGTTGTAGGTGCAAGATTATTAGGACAAGCCTCTACCTCAATGGTTGAATTGATAATAAAATCAGATTGTTGAGCTAGATAAGAATTAATATCTCCCACAATACAGGCTAATAAATTTCCCCCTTGTTTTAAAAGAGGAATAAGAACTTTAATTTCGGCAGTATTTCCGCTTTTTGACAGGCAAATAATCAAATCATCTTTTTGGATGATCCCTAAATCGCCATGAACAGCATCCGCTGCATGCATAAAAATTGATGGTGTACCCGTTGAATTAAAGGTAGCGACTAACTTCTGAGCTATGATAGCACTTTTACCCACCCCAGTAACGATAACTCGCCCTTTTAAGGTTAAAATTTTTTGTACAAGATCACTAAAGTCTTTATTTAATTGTTTTGAAAGTTGGTTTATTGCATCAGTTTCTATCTGAATAGTTTGCTGAGCAAATTCCAAAATTTCTTGAGATGATTTCAAATTGTAAAAGTTTATAATTAAAATACTATTATTTCACAAAAATATGTTATTTTGATGTTTAAAATCAGCATGGGCTGATCTTTCGATAATAAAAATGCAGATTAAAAAATCTTTAATAGATAATTTACAAACTTTCTTTGGCTTTGATAACTTCAAAGGCGACCAAGAAGCCATCATTAACAGCATCTTAGAGAAAAATGATACGTTCGTGATCATGCCTACGGGTGGAGGTAAATCTATTTGTTACCAATTGCCAGCTCTCATGAGTGAGGGTACCGCATTAGTGATTTCTCCACTAATTGCTTTAATGAAAAATCAAGTAGATCAATTAAGAGCTTTTGGCGGTAGAGATAGTATTGCTCATTTCTTAAATTCTTCTTTGAATAAAGCAGAAATTGCTAAAGTAAAAGAAGATGTGATAGCAGGAGAGACCAAACTATTATATGTAGCGCCAGAATCATTAACCAAACAAGAAAATATCGACTTTTTAAAATTGATAGGAGTTTCTTTTGTGGCTGTTGATGAAGCGCATTGTATCTCAGAATGGGGTCATGATTTTAGACCAGAATACCGCAAAATTAGACAAGTTATTAATAATATCAGGGAAGATATTTCTGTTATTGCTTTAACCGCTACGGCAACTCCAAAAGTTCAATATGATATCCAGAAGAACTTGCAAATGACAAATGCGAATCTTTTTAAATCTTCTTTTAACCGTCCGAATTTATTTTATGATGTACGTCCAAAGCGTGACGTAATTAAAGAAATCGTCAAGTACGTTAAAAATAATATGGGTAAATCCGGTATTGTTTATTGTTTGAGTAGAAAAAAGGTAGAGGAAGTTTCCAACGCTTTAGAAATTAACGGAATAAAATCTTTGCCTTACCATGCTGGTTTAGATGCAAAAGTAAGAGCCGACACCCAAGATAAATTTTTGATGGAAGATGTGGATGTGATTGTAGCAACCATAGCTTTTGGGATGGGGATTGATAAACCCGATGTTCGTTACGTAATCCATCATGATATTCCTAAAAGTATGGAAGGTTATTACCAAGAAACTGGTAGGGCAGGGCGTGATGGTGGAGAAGGTATCTGTGTTGCGTTTTATTCAGAAAAAGATATTGACAAGCTGGCGAAATTTATGAAAGATAAGCCAGTTTCTGAACGTGAGATTGGTACGCAGATTTTAAAAGAAGTTATTGATTACTCCGAATCAGCAGTCTGTAGAAGGAAACAAATTTTACATTATTTTGGCGAAAACTTTAATGAAGTTGGCTGTAATAATATGTGTGATAATTGCCGAGCACAAAAACAATATTTTGATGCTGAGGAACCGCTATTAAAGGTATTGAGTTTGATAAAAGATCTTGGTGATAAATTTGATGATCATTATATCATTAATGTATTATTAGGATTAGAAACTGCACAAATTCAATCCTACAAACATCAAAAAACTAAGTATTTCGCCTCTGGAAAAGATGATGGAATATTTCTTTGGAAATCCGTTTTGCGTCAAGCTTTGTTAGATAATTTTATTATAAAAGATGTAGATAATTTTGGTTTACTTCGATTGTCAAAATCAGGCGAAAAGTTTATTGAAAATCCTTATGCACTTCGTTTCATCATGAATAGAGAAATGGATACGATAAGTGTAGATGACGAAGAAGGTGCTCAACAAGGGACAGGAGCTGTTGATACACAGCTTTTACAAATGCTGAAAGATTTACGTAAGAAAATTGCAAAGCAAAAAAGCCTTCCGCCATTTGTGATTTTTCAGGATCCTTCCTTAGAAGAAATGTGTACGCATTATCCAATTTCTATGGATGAGTTAAAGAACATTTCGGGCGTTGGTCATGGAAAAGCACTGAAATTCGGTGCGGTATTTATTGAGTTAATCAAAAAATATGTGGAGGATAACGATATCGATCGTCCGATAGATTTTGTTGTAAAAACAACTGCTAATAAATCAGCATTAAAAGTCTCTATCATTCAAAATATAGATAGACATATATCTTTGGAAGACATTGCAGCTTCGAAAGGCATTTCTTATGAAGACATTTTAAAAGAAGTAGAATCAATTGTTGGGTCTGGAACTAAATTAAATCTTGATTATTTCATTGATGAAGTAATAGATGAAGATCGGCAGGATGAGGTATTTGATTATTTCAAAACGGCTGACGTAGATTCTATAGATAAAGCTTTATTGGAGTTAGGTACAGATGATTATAATCGGGAAGAAATTCAACTCATGAGGATCAAGTTCATGTCTGAGCTTGGAAACTAGAAGATAAATATTCAGGGCGTTTTAACACGTTGTTCGCTCATACTGCTCAAGGCATTAGTCACAAGCAGGTATCCGCTGCCATCGTTAACGCAAAAACAAAAAATTAAATGCTAAACATTCCAAAACTTAAAAATACCGATTCCAATAATTTCTTCTTGATGGCTGGACCTTGTGCTATTGAAAGCGAAGAAATGGCTATGCGAATTGCAGAAAAAATTGTAAAAATAACCGATAAACTTTCTATTCCATATATTTTTAAAGGATCCTACCGTAAGGCAAATCGTTCCAGATTAGATTCATTTCAAGGGATAGGTGACGAAAAAGCATTAAAGATTTTAGAGAAAATTGGAAAGGAATTCGATATTCCAACTGTGACTGATATTCACGAAAGTTCCGAAGCAGCAATGGCAGCTGTTTATGTTGATGTTTTACAAATTCCAGCATTTCTTTGTCGCCAAACAGATTTATTGATCGCTGCTGCAATTACAGGAAAAATAGTAAATGTGAAAAAAGGCCAATTTCTATCTGCTGGTTCGATGAAATTCGCAGTTGATAAAATTATCGAAAGCGGCAATCAAAATGTTTTATTAACGGATAGAGGAAATACTTTTGGTTATCAGGATTTAATAGTTGATTTCAGAGGAATTCCAGAAATGAGAGCTTTTAATGTCCCTGTAATTATGGATGTTACACACGCTTTACAACAGCCAAATCAAACTACAGGAGTAACGGGAGGAAAGCCTGCTTTAATCGAAACCATAGCTAAAGCGGCAATTGCCGTAGGTGCCGATGGATTATTTATTGAAACTCATCCTGATCCAGCAAATGCAAAATCTGATGGTGCAAATATGCTTCAAATAGATTTATTAGAAGGCTTAATGGAAAAGTTGATTAGAGTGAGGCAAGCAATTATCTAAGTTTAATCAACTTTAGTGATCAAGAACTCAGTTCTTCTATTATTTGCTCTTCCTTCAACAGTTTTATTATCTGACACTGGTTTAGTTTCACCATAACCTCTGTAATTCAACCTGGTTTTGTCAATATCATGACTGGTTAAATATTGATATACTGCTTTTGCTCTATTTTGAGATAAAATTAAATTTGATTGATCGTTACCAATATCGTCAGTATATCCACTAATTTCAATATGAATTTTAGGATTTACTTCTAAAAAATCAATAATTTTTTGAAGTTCTGATATTGATTCTTGTTTCAAATCAAACTTATTGCTGTCAAAGAATATATTCTTAAGAATCACTTTTTTACCAACAGCAATTTTCTGTAAGGGGGCTTCTAGAATGAAAGGTTTTCCAGGTTTATATTTATCTAATGAAAAATTCTCAGAAAAAAACAAATATCCTTCTCTTGAAGCATTTAAGCTATATTCATTCCCCTTAGGAATAGTGGCTAAGAAAGAACCATCAATCTCATCAGAATAGGATAAATGGATAGATTTACCAGTTTTTAAATCTCTAATATCAATTAAAGCTTGTAATTTAATCTTGCTGTCTTCATCATAAACAACTCCTTTGACATAATTAACGGCATTAGGTCTAATATTTTTTGGGAGGTCAAAAGAATAAATATCAAATCCACCGAAACCATTATAGTTATCTGATGAAAAAAAAGCTTTTGTACCGTTTGCATTAATCGTTAGGCCACTTTCTTCACCATAAGTATTTATAGGATAACCTAAATTCTCGGGTTTAGACCAAATACCAGTAGAGTCTAATCTCGAAATATATAAATCCTTATTTCCTAAACCCACCCATCCATTTGAAGAAAAATATAACGTTTTATTATCAGGGTGAATAAAAGGGGATTGCTCATCAAAAGGGGTATTAATATTTGGACCTAGGTTTTCAGGCATTTGCCATTTGCCATCCTCACCAATTGTACTTTTCCAAATATCATAACTACCAAATCCGCCATTTCTATCACTCACAAAATAAAGTGTTTTACCATCTGATGAAATAGAAGGTTGCGACTCCCATCCTTTTGTATTGATGGGAAATCCTAGGTTAACTGGCTTGCTCCATCCATTCCCCTCTTTTTTCGAGATATAAATATCGCATCTACCTAAACCATCTGGGCGATTACATCCTGTAAAGAATAAATATTGACCATCTGGAGAAATACATTGAGCTCCTTCATTGTAAGAAGGGGTATTAATATTAGCACTTAAATACTCTGCTTTTGACCATTCTCCATTCACTTTGAAGCTTCTATAAAAATCTTCATTTCTGTTGATTTGTCGTGTAAAAATAAGAGTACTCTCATCACTAGTTAGTACAGCAAGATATTCCTGATCACTTGTGTTGATATTAGCGCCCAAATTTTCAGGTTTAAATGGAACTGGATGTTTTATAGCCTCAATTGAAAACAGACAATCTTTAATGTATTTATCTGCCAATGCAATTTTTTCTGCTGATGGCTTCCCTTTTTCTTTAAAAAGACGATAATGCAATAACGAGCTTTGATAATCTCCCGTTTTCAATTCACACTCTGCATAGTAATAATATCTTTCAGGAGCAAAAGTAGGGTTTAGCGTATAGGCGTTTTTATAGGTTTCTTTTGCCTTTGGATAATCAAATGTAACCCTGTAGACATCTGCAAGGAGCATGTAGGCCTCAATAAATTGGTCATCTTGCTCAATTGCTATATTTAACTCGGTTATCGCTTCTTTAAAGTTATTCAAATCCAAAAGATAGCTTGCTCTCTCATAACTTTTAATAGCTGACCTGTTATTTGAGGAGTATTTTGATTGCGCAAAACCAATTTGAAAGACTACTAACAAGAATAAAAGACAGAAGATAGACCTCATTAATTTAGATTAGTAAAACTAAAGCTATTAATTTTATGGGATATTTAAGAATTTATGAGTCTGTAAAGATATCTCCCATCTAGGATTATTCATTACATAATCAATAATCAATGGTGTCATTTCTTTAGATTTTGACCATTCTGGTTGCAAGTAAAGTTTACAAGTTGGAGAAACCATTTCGGCATATTCTTCGGCCCATTTAAAATCACTTTTATTAAAAACAATTACCTTTAATTCATGAGCAAAAGGAGTAATATCTGGTCGTGGAGCCTTGAACTTTTTAGGAGAAAGACAAATCCAATCCCAATTACCTGAGAGTGGATAAGCTCCAGAAGTTTCTATAAAGGTAGCAATTCCTGCTCTTTTTAGTTCATTCGTAAGATAATCTAGATTATAAATTAAAGGCTCACCACCTGTTACAACTACGGCTTTACTTGGGAATTTTGATGCGTTTGCAACAATTTCATCTGATTTAGTAAGTGGATGCAATTCCGCGTTCCAACTTTCTTTAACATCACACCAATGACAACCTACATCACAACCTCCAAGTCTGATGAAGTAAGCGGCTTTTCCTGAGTTAAAGCCTTCGCCCTGTATGGTATAAAATTCTTCCATTAAAGGAAGTAAGGTGCCGTCTTCTGGTATAAAATTTTTCATTTTCAAGATTGCAAAGATAAACCTATTTTGCATATCAATCTTTTTAACTCGTCATATTAGCGTATTTTATCATGAAGTGGTATAAAATTGAAGGTGAAACTTTAGAGAAGGAGCAATCCATTCAGAAAATAAAAGTAAACGGGAAGTTTATATGCTTTGTTAAAACTGAGGATCGTATTTTTGCATGTGCAGCTAAATGTCCGCATGCAGGTGCAGATATTTCGCAAGGTTGGGTAGTTGAAAATTGCCAAATAGTTTGTCCGTTTCATCGTCATAAATATAATCTTGAAAATGGGAGAGGAGCTACCGGACAAGGAGATTATATAGAAATCTACCAAGTGGAACTTCGAATTGATGGGACCTATGTCCAATTGTCAGAAAATTGGTTTAAGAGTCTTTTCAAAAAATAGTTTTCTCAAAAAAAGGTACATATTTTCTTTATTCCCGACCATTTTAATTAATTTCTGCCTAAAGCAATCAATAGCCTAGAATGGAAGAAGCAAAAACTGGATTAAGACAATCTTTTGGTTTGAAAATGGCCATTATTTTAGTTGTCAGTTCCATAATAGGTTCTGGTGTCTTTAAAAAAGTGGCACCAATGTCTGAGCAATTACTATCACCTTCTTTAGTGATGTTAGCATGGGTATTGGCAGGTATCATCATTCTTTTTGGAGTATTGAGCATTGGAGAATTAGGAGCTATGTTTCCAGAATCTGGCGGAGCATTTTATTGGCTAGAGAAAGCTTACGGAAAAACAGTCGCATTTCTGTATGGATGGTCTTGTTTCACGGTGATTCAGACAGCAGCTATTGCATCTGTTGCTTATGTATTTGCTGGAGCCTTAGGGACATTTATAGATCTTCCCCACCTCTCTCCTCATTTAGAAACATTTACCGTTTTTGGGATCATTCAACCTTTTGATAACATTGGTGCAAAAGTGATTACCAGTTTATTGTTGATTCTTTTAACTATCGTAAATATTAGAGGAGCGAAGCAAGGTGGTTTAGTGAGTCAGATATTCACTTATACCATTGTTCTTTGTATTCTTGTCGTAGTTGCGCTATCCTTAAGTAGTACAGTAGGAACATTTAGCAATCTGACAACTTCTTCTTCAACCTATCCTCCAGAATCTTTCACAACCACCTTCGGTTTTATTAGTATCCTGGTGGTTGCCATGCGAAGTGCATTTTGGGGTTATGAAGGTTGGATAGCATTAGGTTTTATTGGTGAAGAAATTGAAAATCCTAAGAAGAATTTACCAAAGGCAATGACTTTAGGAATAGTGGCTATTATCGTAATTTATCTATTAGCCAATTTCGCCTATTTATATGTAATGCCAATTGATGAATTAATCAACAGCCTAAAAGCAGATAAGAATTTGATTGCAGCAGTGGTAGTGGTAGATAAGATTTTTGGAAATGGTGGTGCTTTGGTAGTTAGTGGAATGATATTGATTTCGACTTTTGGATGTACAAATGCCACTATTTTGCTTTCATCAAGGATATATTACGCCATGTCGAAAGACAAAATATTCTTTAAAGGTGCATCTAAAACTCATCCAAAAAATCAAACACCTGCCAATGCATTAATTTATCAGTGTGTTTGGGGATGTATTCTAATTTTTACTGGTTCTTTTGATTTATTAACTGATTTAGTCGTGATTGTAGGGTTTGTCTTCTATGCTTTAGTGGTAGGGGCGGTAATTATTTTAAGGTATAAAAACAAGGATATGACTAGACCATACAAAGCTTTTGGTTATCCTATAGTGCAAATTATATTTATACTTTTCTGTATTGTGCTTATTGCAGTATCAATAGAAGAATCACCTGAGAAATCTATTTTAGGATTATTTTTAATTTTCAATGGACTTCCATTTTATTATTATTGGAAGGCTAAAAACCAAATAATTTAAGAGTAAGATTTAATTGTAAAACTCTTTTTTAGCTGCTGATAAGGTATTTCTTAAAAGACTTACAATTGTCATCAAGCCAACTCCACCTGGTACGGGTGTGATGTAAGAACATTTTGGAGCTACGTTTTCAAAATCAACATCTCCGTAAAGTTTGTATCCAGATTTTGTTTTGTCGGAAACTTCACGGTTCATACCTACATCTATTACAACTGCTCCGTCTTTCACCATGTCTGCAGTAACAAAATTCTTTTTGCCTATTGCTGCGATGATGATATCCGCTTTAAGCGTAAAACCCTTTAAATTTTGAGTTTTGCTGTGAGTTAAAGTAACAGTGCAATTTCCTGGGTTTGCGTTGCGAGCCATTAAAATACTCATAGGGCTACCTACAATGTTACTTCTACCAATTACCACACAGTTTTTTCCAGAAGTTTCAATTCCGTAAAACTCTAACATCAACATAATACCGAAAGGAGTGGCAGGTAAAAAGCAAGGTAGATTTCTTTGCATTCTACCTAAATTGATAGGGTGGAAGCCATCTACATCTTTTCTATAGTCTATTGCTTCGGTAACTTTTTCTGGGTCGATATGGTTTGGGAGTGGCAACTGAACAATAAATCCATCAATAGATGAATCTTGGTTCAACTCTTCAATTTTATTTAATAACTCAGCTTCGGTAACAGTTTCATCATATCTAATTAACGAAGATTTAAAACCTACCTTTTCGCAATTTCGCATTTTGCTGGCTACGTAAGTTTCGCTTCCACCATCATGTCCTACCAAAACAGCAACCAAATGAGGCTTTCTACCTGTTTTTTCTAACATTTCTGCTGCTTCTTCGGCTATTTGTTTCTTGAGTTCTTCTGATACGAATTTTCCGTCGAGTAATTTCATGTATTTTGTATTGAGTAATGAGTATTGGGTATAGCGTCATCTCAATTCGCTATACTAATCTAATTTCAAAACAGCCATAAACGCCGATTGTGGAATTTCAACGTTTCCAACTTGGCGCATGCGTTTTTTACCTTTTTTCTGTTTTTCTAATAATTTACGTTTACGAGAAATATCCCCACCATAACATTTTGCAGTAACATCTTTACGTAAAGCCTTTACGTTCTCACGAGCTATAATTTTAGCGCCAATAGAAGCCTGAATAGCAATATCAAACTGTTGACGGGGGATTAATTCCCTTAATTTTTCACAAATCCGTTTACCAAAATCATAAGAATTACTTCTGTGAATTAAAGAGGAGAGTGCATCTACATGTTCTCCATTCAACATGATGTCTAATTTTACCAAATCAGATTGCTTGTATCCGATTTGATGATAGTCAAAAGATGCATATCCCTTAGAAATTGTTTTTAATCGATCGTAAAAATCGAATACAATTTCGCCCATTGGCATTTCAAATACCAATTCCACTCTGTCAGCAGTTAAATAATGCTGATTCATAATCATTCCTCTTTTTTGGATACAAAGAGACATTACTGGGCCAACAAATTCTGCTTTGGTAATGATATTTGCCTTAATAAAAGGTTCTTCAACAAACTCTAATTTAGAAGGATCAGGTAATTCTGATGGGTTATTGATTACAAAAGGATCACCTTTCGTAGTGTGTGCAATGTAAGAAACGTTCGGAACTGTAGTGATTACCGTCATATCGAACTCTCGTTCTAAACGCTCCTGAATTATTTCCATGTGTAGCATTCCTAAGAAACCGCAACGGAAACCAAAACCCAAAGCCGCAGATGATTCTGGTTCGAAAACTAAAGAAGCGTCGTTTAGTTGCAATTTATGCATGGCCTCACGGAGCTCTTCAAACTCATCGGTATCTACAGGATAAATCCCCGCGAAAACCATTGGTTTAACCTCCTCAAATCCTTGAATACTTGGTGCAGGTCTGTCCCTTAAAATGATGGTATCCCCAACTTTAACCTCTCTGGCTTCTTTAATTCCAGAAATGATATAACCCACATCACCCGTTTTTACAACATCTTTCGGGGAAGGGTTTAATTTCAAGATTCCAACCTCATCAGCAATATATTCTTTACCGGTTGCAACAAACTTTACCCTATCGTTTTTCTTAATTTGTCCGTTTACTACCTTGAAGTAAGCAATAATGCCACGAAAAGAGTTAAAAACTGAATCAAAAATTAAAGCTTGTAAAGGAGCATCAGGATCTCCAACAGGGGCAGGAACTCTGTCGATAACTGCTGTTAAAATATCTAGTATTCCTAATCCGGTTTTACCAGAAGCAGGAATAATGTCCGATCTTTCTCCACCAATTAAATCTACGATTTGATCTTTCACTTCCTCTGGCATTGCACCAGGTAAATCCATTTTATTTAAAACTGGAATAATAATGAGATCTTGCTCTAGGGCTAAATATAAATTGGAAATAGTTTGTGCCTGAATTCCTTGAGATGCGTCGACAATCAACAATGCACCTTCACAAGCAGCTATTGATCGAGAAACTTCGTAGGAGAAATCCACGTGTCCTGGTGTGTCAATCAGGTTCAAGATATATTCTTGACCTTCATGTATATAATTCATTTGGATGGCATGACTTTTTATGGTGATTCCACGTTCACGCTCCAAATCCATATTATCTAACAATTGAGCCTGAGACTCACGTTGGGTAACTGTAGAAGTGAATTCTAATAAACGATCAGCAAGAGTACTCTTTCCGTGATCAATGTGTGCAATTATGCAAAAATTACGTATGTGCTTCATTCGAACCGCAAAGATAGATTTTTAACGATAAACTCTTTCATCGATTTTTAGTGTAATATTTAAAATAATTAGTACCACACAGAAATTTTGTCTAATTTCTTTCTTTCAATATCAGGAACCCGAGCATCATCTGCCGGAAAACCAACGGGGAGTAAAAGAAAAGGCTTTTCATTAGCCGGACGGTCTAATATTTTATTTAAAAAATTCATTGGGCTTGGTGTATGTGTTAAAGTCACTAATCCTGCCTGATGAATAGCTGTAATTAACATTCCAGCGGCTATACCTACCGATTCTTGAACGTAATAATTGGTGTGTTTAGTCCCGTCTTCTTCCACGTCGTATATCTTTTTGAATATGACAATAATGTACGGAGCTGTCTCGATAAATGGCTTTTGCCAATTGGTGGCGAATTTTTCTAAATCTCTTAGCCATTCATCACTCATGCGATGATCATAACTTTCCTTTTCTTCTTTTTCAGCAGCAATTCTAATTTGTTTTTTTATAGTAGGATTAGTTATTATACAAAAAGTCCAAGGTTGTTTATGTGCCCCAGATGGAGACGTTGAAGCAGTTTTTATAATGTTTTCTATTACTTCTTTGGATACAGGCTTTTCAGAAAATTCTCGAATAGATCTTCTCTGATTCATATTAAAAAAAAAGCTCCGACTCTTTTCCAGCATTTCTTCTGCTGTTAGAATCGGAGCTTCATATTTTATAAAATCGTTTACCATTTATTCATTTCTTTTTAAACCGAATTTCTCAATTTTACTGTATAAGTGACTACGTTGAATGTCAATATCTTCAGCAGTTTTTGATACATTCCAATTATTTTTCTCTAATTTAAATTTTATAAATTCCATTTCGGCATGATCTTTAAAATCTTGGAATTTAGAAAATTCATCGAAGTTAAAATCTTTATCAGTATTTTCAAATTGATTTATTGGTTTATAAATACTCCCACTTGGATTTGAAAATGCTTTTACATCATCCTCAGTAATCGTCTTATCACTTAAAATAATTAAACGTTCTATTACATTTCTTAATTCTCTGATATTACCTGTCCACGGGAGTGATTTTAAAGCTTCATGAGCGCCAGAAGTAATCTTCTTTATAGTAATTCCGTAATCACTACAAATCTCATCACAAAAAGTCTCGGACAGCATGGTAATATCATCTTTTCTTTCTACCAAAGGCGCAACATGGATATGAATCACGTTTAATCGATGGTACAAATCCATCCGGAAATTACCTTCCTCAATTTCTTTTAGTAAATCTTTATTTGTTGCCGTAATTACTCTTACATTAACTTCTATTTCCTTTTCGCCTCCAACGCGAGTGATTTTATTTTCTTGTAAAGCTCTTAAAACTTTAGCTTGTGCCGATTGGCTCATGTCTCCTATTTCATCTAGAAAAATAGTTCCACCATTGGCTTGCTCAAATTTCCCGATCCGTTGCTTGATAGCTGACGTAAAAGAACCTTTCTCATGCCCAAATAATTCTGATTCTATTAATTCTGAAGGAATTGCCGCACAATTCACCTCAATTAAAGGTCCTGAAGATCTATTTGACTTTTCATGTAACCATCTTGCAACTAGTTCTTTACCACTACCATTTGCTCCTGTAATTAAAACACGGGCATCTGTTGGTGCCACACGATCGATAGTTTCTTTTATTTTTAATATGGCTGCTGAATTACCTAAAATTTCACGAGTTTTAGATTTATTTACTTTTTGCTTTAGAACTTTAGCTTCTGTAACTAAGTTTCCTCTTTCAAGAGCATTTCTAACAGTAATTAAAAGCTTATTTAAATCTGGTGGTTTAGATATAAAATCATAAGCTCCTTTTTTGGAAGCCTCAACAGCAGTTTCAACTGTGCCATGACCTGATATCATAATAAAAGGTAAATCAGGCTTTAGCATTAAACCTTCCGTTAAAACCTCCATACCATCCATACGGTTCATTTTAATGTCGCACAGCACCAAATCATAATCAATATTTTTAATCATTTGTAAGCCATCAGCACCATTGTCTATGTCATCCACCTTAAAATCCTCGTATTCTAGGATCTCTCTTAAGGTACTTCTGATTGCTCTTTCGTCGTCAATAATTAAAATTTTAGCCATTGTTCTCTATTCAAGTTTGGGTGTATACAAAATTAGACAGTTTTTCGAATAAAAAAAGTCCTGTGATTAATCGCAGGACTTTTTTTGCTTTATAATGCAAACTTGTAAGCCGGGTTCTGTCATCCTGAGTTTAATCAAGATGTCTCTATCATTTATCTTGCCATAATATTGCTATTATGATCTATCAGTCTACCCATCCAGATATTGACGAATCAATTGAAGCGAGTAACCTCAAAACCTGAACTTATTTGACCTTTCAACTCCTGAGGTTTACCACGATGCATGTTACCATACAAAGTCGTGAGCTCTTACCTCACGTTTTCACCTTTTCCTCAATTGCTTGAGGTAGTTTATTTTCTGTAGCACTTTCTGTCGTCCTATAAAAAACGCCTTCCCGTTAAGAAGCAGGATACTCTATGTTGCCCGGACTTTCCTCTCTCCATCCCGATAGCTATCGGGACGAACAGCGATAGAGCCATTTGCATTGCAAAGATAGTGATTAAAACTATTTACAATTATTTAGATTTTTTTGAACTTCAATAACATCATAAATCCCTTGGTTATTTCCAAATGAATTAGTGATAAAGGTGAGCGTTTTTGCTAAATCAATGGCTGCTAAATGCTTTTCAGCGGGCATTTGTCCCTGATAATCAATCCCATTGATTTTAATAGAATCATTTAAACCATAATTAACATAACAAACTAATTTCTCTCTGTTTTTTCTCAAGAATATACTATCGGTAAGTGGTGGAATTAATTGTCCCAAACCTTCTCCATTACTCATATGGCAATTCTGACAATGAATTTTATAAAGCTGAGAGCCATCAGAATAATAACGTTGATATTTGATATTCTCTTCCCCACAAGAGCTTATAAATATAATTATTGCCAAAGGGATTATTGCGAGAAGAATAATCTTATTTCTCATTTTTTTTAGCTTTTTCTTCGGCTAATAAAATATCCATATCACTCATCAATTGTTTGACCTGACCTTCATCTGTTCCATCGTAAGCTCCTCTAATATGTCTTTTGCTATCTACCAATATCATGTAACCTGAATGTGTAATGCCGCCAGGAACTGTGGAATCCTGAGCAGCAAACGACATATAGCCAGTTTTAGCTAACTGATAAACAGTATCTCTGTTACCCAGTAAAAAATGCCATTGGTTATCTTTTACACCCAATTTCTCAGCATATTTTTTCAGAACAGGGATGGTGTCATGTTTTGGATCAATGGTATGAGACAGCAAAGCGACATTTGGATTTCCATGATATTTATTATAAATCTGCAACATGTGTTTGCTCATGATAGGGCAAATAGAAGGGCAGGAGGTAAAGAAAAAGTCAGCTACGTAAATTTTGTTGGCTAAAGAATCATTATTGATGATGACACTATCCTGATCCATAAAACTAAAATCGGGGATTTTTTGATAAATGGTATCCATTACTTTCTTGCCATTCAAATCCTTCTCAAAAGGTTCACGATTTCCAAGAATTGGAAGTTTTTTTGGTTCAGAAGAGCAAGAAGCAATCATCAAAAGTACTACAGCACAAAATTGTGGGATATAACGTTTCATCTTATTTGTATTTAGCAATCAAACTATCACTTTTAGAAAGCGATTTAGTGAATAATGTTTTAACGGCATCAATTTTTATTTTTTGAGCACTTAGATAAGTCACGATTTCTGAGGGGGTTTTGCCGGTATCATCAGGATTAAAATTGTTCATCCATTTCATCATGGCGTCATCAGAAACATCTAATTTAGACTTTATTGAAATAATCTCCGAATTTAGGGTTGCCGTATCTAAGGTTATATTTCGCTGTTTCAAACTATCTAATTTATTTTGAATCTGGCTTAAAGCCGATTTATTATTCATGATTTTATCCATGTCCATCATTAACTCATCGTGAGTTTTCATGACTTCCTCTCGAAGCTGTTTTGGTTGGTTGTTTTTATTTTGGCAAGCTTGAAGCCCAACAAGCAATAGACAACAGCAGGTAAATGGTAAAATTTTGAGTATTGATCTAAACATGATTTAAAATATTAAGGGATAGAAATTTATTTACAAATCTAGTATACCTCCTTTATTCAGAGGCTATCTTACCCAAAAAATAAAGTCTGTTAATGGTAAAGTTTCTCTTTCGGGTTTCAGTAACAGTACCATTTGTCCGCGGTGATAAGTGCCATGGTTAATCAAATGCGTTAAAATATCTTTTATTTTAGATTGATAAGCCACACCAGTGCTGGTTTGGTAAGGGATGATTTGTTCAAAATCATGATCTTCTGTTTGGTTTAAAAATGCAAGCCAAGCCTCGTGATTTGATTCCATCAAATTGGCTAAATCTGATTGCGTATCCCACAGTGGAATAGTTTCGATTATTTTGGTACACCTGTTGAGCCAAATCTTTTGAGCGCTGAGTACATGTGAAAATAGGTTTTCGATTTTGGGATTGTTCAAGGGCTTTTGACTGATGCTTCGCCAAACTTGTTGATTGGCCCAATAATCGTATTCGAATAGGGGAAGAAAATGTGATTTCATAAAATATTAAAAGCCATTAGCTATTATGCTATTAGTTCAAATTTAAGGAATAAAAAACACATTTATAACTTCGCCATTAAGCGCTATTCATCATCACCCTCAAAATTTGTTCACTATTGGCGCACCCCTCCTTCTAGACTCCTTCAAAATGACTTTTAGCTGCTAATTGCGCTGCTGTGGGTTTTACCTTGCTCATATCAGGATAAGCCGTAATAATGGTGCGGTTACCAGGATATTGTTTAACCACAATGGTTTTATTAATGTGACCTCTAAAACCTTTCAATAGTGGATTGTTAGAATTTGCCATAAAGGAGATGATTTGATCAATCTGTTCCTTTTCCAAATCATCCAAGTCGCAATCCCCAACCTCCGTATTCGCCGATAGGGGAATATTGTCTAACAAATAACTTATTTAAACGATCCCAATTGTAATGCTTAAATGTTTAGTGAAAAGGAAAAAACCGAACGTATACTCCGTCATTTTTTATGATCGTATCTAAACATAAAGTAAGAAACAAAAGAGTTAACAATAAAGTCAGCCCGATAGCAATTAAAACCTCAACATTACTCAAGGGTTTATCACCAAATTGTTGTCCGCCGATTATTTGTTTGAATAAGCCAAAAAGGAAAAATCCGTTAACCACTAACAGAATAAGCCAAACCCACCATTGTTTGAATCTTTGCCTTTCAGAGAATAAAATTTCGTTGTTCATTACCAAGTTATTTTATTTTTCTACGATCACACGTTGTTTGTCACGTCAGCAAAAGCGAATTTCAAATTAAGAATGACAGTGGATTTGTAATCCTCTCCGCGATTTTGTTTGTGGAGGATTGCAAATTCCCTTTATCCATAGCACCACATATCTATTTGAATTTGTAGAACAACGGAAATAATAGATTAACTAAATAAAATAAATCCTACCAAATATGTATCCTTTTATCCTCAGGTAAATACATTTTATCTCCGGGCTGTACATTAAAGGCTTTGTAGAAAGGAGTGCTATTCATTAACGGTCCATTTACTCGCCACATAGGCGGAGAATGTGGGTTGTTGTTTATCCATAAACGCAGATACTCGTCTTTCATTTTTACCCTCCATATTTTAGCAACGGATAAAAAGAATCTTTGATCGGGTGTAAAACCTCCAATTTTCAAAGTCTTATCTTGTCCTTCTTTGGTCATTTTAAAGGCATCGTAAGCCACTGCGACTCCGCTAATGTCTGCCGTATTTTCTCCCACGGTCATGGCGCCTTTCACATGCAGGCTATCCAATACGGTAAACGAACTGTATAAATCAATCACCTGTTGGGTCTTTGCTTTAAACTTGTCGTAATCATCTTTCGTCCACCAGTTTTTTACGTTACCATCTTTATCATATTGTGCACCTTGGTCATCAAAAGTATGGGTTATTTCATGACCTATCACCATTCCAATTCCACCATAGTTAAGGGCATCGTCAGCGTTATTATCAAAATAAGGCGCTTGTAAAATACCTGCAGGGAACACAATTTCATTTGCCGAAGGATTATTATATGCAGTGACGGTTGAAGGAGTGGTAAACCATTCTGACTTATCAACAGGTTTGCCAAATTTTGCCAATTGATACTGATAGTTGGCGGCAGCAGCCGATACCACATTCTCAAAATATTGATTCCGAACAATGGTCACATCGCTGTAGTCTCTCCATTTATCTGGGTAACCTATTTTCTTGGTGATGGCAAATAGCTTTTCCTTGGCTTTTTGTTTGGTGCTGTCACTCATCCAGTCTAAGTTGTCTATTCTATTTGCATAAGCTTTTTGCAGGTTATTCACCAATTCTTCCATACGCTTCTTAGCGTCTTCAGTAAAATATTTCTTCACATATAATTGTCCCAATGCATAACCAAGTGTCACATCAACAGCACTTGCCATTATTTCACCACGAGATTTTTGTACGGCTTGGCCAGATAAGACTTTAGTGAATTCAAAGGTTGCATCTGTAAAAGATTTACTTAGCACATCTGCATAGGTGCCTATAGAATTTGCCTTTAAATAAACTTTCCAATCATTAATCGGAACAGATTTTAGGAGTTTATTGAGCTGATCATAATAGGCAGGTTGTCCAATATCAATAGAATCTGCTTTAACACCCAAAGTATTCAATAAACTTAACCATCCGATATTTGGTTGTCTTTTCACAAGATCCAGAACAGCAATTTTATTGTAATTCGCTTTCACATCCCGCAGTTCAACTCTAGTTCTGTGTGAAGTGGCCAATTGTTTATCAATATTATAAACCAGGATAGCGTTCTTTTTAGCATCGGCTGCATTGCTACCCGTAAGCTCAAATAAAGTAGCAAGATATTTTTTATAAGCTTCTTGAATGGTCGTAGTTGATGCATCTGTTTTGAAATAATAATCTCTGTCAGGTAGCCCAATTCCAGTCTGTGAAGAGTGAGCGATATTTAGACTGCTATTTTTATCATCTGGAGATATGTTGAATGACAAAATGGAAGAATTGTTGACCTTTTCCTCATTAGCTACAAATTTCATTAAAGAAGGAATATCTCTGATGTTCTCTACTCTGGCAAGCAATGGTTTGATGGGGTCATAACCGCGTTTGTTGATGGTAGTCATGTCCATACCCGAGGCATAAAAATCACCTACTTTTTGCTCGATGCTTCCTTTTGCGTTGTTATTTTTTGAAACACTATCCAATATGTTTTGCAAGCGTATCCTTTGTGGATAATTCATAAACATATAAGTGCCAACTCCTGCCTGGGTAGAAGGAATCTGAGCCGTATTGTACCATTTTCCATCCACATACATAAAAAAATTATCTCCTGCTTTTAGCGTGGAGTCTATTCCTTGTATGTCGGTAAATTTTTGAAATGCAGAAATTTTGCAGGTAGTAAATGAGAGCAATGCAATAAAGAGGAAAGTTAAGTTTTTCATGAATGCGTATTTTTTTATCAAATTGTAATAAGTTTTGGTTGGCTTGGTTATTAGTCAATAACTTACTCGTTGTTCGAGTCGTTAATCCAAATATATCAAATATCTGAGGATAAAATAACAGTGAGGAATATTTATAGGTTGGAGCTAAGATTTCAAATTTTTAACAACTATTTCAATAATGGAAGACCAGATATCTCATAGAGGATACTGCGTATTCAAATTATAATTACCTCACAAATTTTTTAATGGCAAATCACTTCACTATTTGAGATTTTAGGGCTCAAATAAGGGATATCTAAATTCAATCCTCTTAAAATGAACCAACAACCCAAAAAAATAGTAAATAAAGGTAAAAACCGATTAATTTGTCTTCGGAAAGCGGGTTTGGCGAAGTTGATACCCAGCATGGCAGTCAGCATGAGCGGAATGGTGCCTAAACCGAAGAAAAACATGAATAAACTGGATTGTAAAACGCTACTAGTGCTAACTGCTGTTGCCAAGGCTAAATAAACAAAGCCACAGGGCAAAAATCCATTTAATATGCCAATCATAAAATGACCGCTTTTATGTAATATCGCTTTGCCTATTAATTTGTTGATGGTATTTTGTAAAGGATTGCGATAAGGGAGATGGATGTTGAGAAGTGGTAATAACCTTGGTAGGGTGATTAAGATAATGATGACGCCACTTAAAATACTGATGCTCTGCTGTAAACCAGCTAACCAAAGCTGCTTGCCAATTAAACCGATCAGTAAGCCTAAAAATGCGTAAGTCAAAGCTCTGCCTAAATTGTAAGCTAACTTTTGGAAAATCATGGCCCATTTAGTCTTGCTCTTATCTTGGATAGCAAAAGCCAAGGGGCCGCACATGCCGACACAGTGTAGGCTCCCGAGCAAACCAATAGTAAAAGCGAGTTGTAAATGGTTCATGGGATATACAGACTTTTCTCCAATAGATAGTTTTTATTGCTAGCACTCCAGTTGATGACCAAGCGCCATTCGCCTTTTTCAAATTTTGTTCTTGGAATAGTAACTGTTGTATCATCAATGTTCAGTAAAATATCTTTTGTTTTGTCGGATGGACGTTTAAATTTGATACTCCCCTGATCTAGACTTTTAAAAACCAGCAATAAAGTGCTATCATTTAAGGTGATAGAGGGAGTTGCTTGATCATTAATTACATTTTGTTTTAAATCATATTCCTGATCAAAAGCTAGCCCCTTTTCATAGTAATCTTTGTCAAATGCGTCATCTTTTGAATAGGTCATTTTGATGGCTAGTATGGTGATGAACCCCATGAAGATGATTAAAACTAATATGATACTTCTTCCCCAATTCATGTGATTTTAATTTACAGGTCCTAAAAAATTTGTCTTTACTTTATTGATAATTTTACCATTTTGCTTTACCAAAAGTACCACATTGGTTTTCCTTTGGTGAATAGATTTTTCTGGTAGGAGCACAAAAAATGTGACTTTAACGGTACTCTCTTTTTCGATTTTTGGTGCAGCTTGAATCCAAGTAATTTTTTGATTTTTATCCTCAGGTACAATTTCTATGTTCATGGGATAAACCGTTTTATTGGTCAAATCGGCATTATATAAATTACTGATGTAGCCCCCAGGCTGCTCTTGATAAAGCATTCCTCCGGCTCGTAATAAGTTAATATCCATATCTTTACGACTCCATAAAAAATAACTCAACACTCCAATCATCGCCACGATGATCAAACTGTAAGCTTTCATCCGTAAAGTAAAAGTTGGTTGATGGCGATTGGCAATCATCTCTTCTGAATAAAAACCAATGAGTTTACGGGGCTTATGAATTTTATCCATCACTTGATCGCAAGCATCAATGCAGGACGTACAGTTTACGCACTCTAACTGTGTTCCTTTGCGGATATCAATCCCGGTAGGGCAAACCGCTACGCATAAATTACAATCTACACAGTCGCCTAATTTGCTGCTCGGATCATCTTTTTTTAGTTTTCCTCTGGGCTCGCCTCGTATATAATTATAAGCAACTACTAAAGAGTTTTTATCTAACATCACACCTTGAAGTCTCCCGTATGGGCAAGCAACAATACAAACCAGCTCTCGTAACTGACTAAAGACCAAGTAGAAAACAAATGTGAATATCCAAATGGAGATAAAGCCTACCCAGTGTAATTGAATAGGCTCAATCATAATGTTGATAAGATTATCACTGCCAATGATATAGGCTAAAAAGGTGTTAGAAATGAGAAAGGAGATCAATAAAAACAGAAAATGCTTCGCTGTTTTTTTAATAATTTTATCTTGATTCCATTCGCCTTCATCTAATTTTTTTCTGGCTAGGGGTTCGCCTTCAATCCAAACTTCAATCTTCCTGAAAACCATTTCTAAAAAAATAGTTTGAGGGCAAATCCACCCACAGAAAACCCGACCAAAAGCAATGGTAAACAATACAATGCTGATGAGCACCAGCAACATGGCCAAAACGAAAATAAAGAAATCCTGTGGCCAAAATACTTGCCCGAAAAGGATAAACTTTCGTTCGATGATGTTGAACATCATAAACTGATGTCCATTGAGTTTTATAAATGGTGCTGCAAACAGAAAAGTTAAAAATACATAACTTACGATGCTTCGGTATTTATAAAAAGCACCTTTTCTTAAGAGCGGATACAACCATCTTCTCTTCCCACTTGCTTCAACTGTACTATGATAGGTGATTTCTTCCATTTTGTGTTTGCATTAATGAGAGCCCTAATGAAGTAACATTATTTAAAAAACGCGTCATGTTGAACGATAGTGAAACATCTCACAAATAAGTATCACATTCTATATTCAGATACTGCTTAATCAGTGAAAACCTATTTCTGAGACCTCTCGTTCCTCGAGGTGACGGCACAAAAAAACTAAGTTTCTTTATCTCCTTGTGGTGCTTTCGGATTTGCTGGATGCGTATCTTTTAATGATTTAATGTAATTAGCTACTTCTGAAATTTGCTTCGGACTCAATTGTTTTTCCCAAGAAATCATTCCTTTATCTGGTACACCATATTTAATGGTTTTGAAAAGATCACCTATTTTACTACCATGAAGCCAGTATTCATCCGTTAAATTTGGACCAACAATACCCTGAGCGTGATCACCATGACAAGCCACGCAGTTTTGAATAAATAAAGCACTACCAGCCTTTAAAACCTCAGCATCAGTAGTTAATTTTACCGAGTTTTCATCTACACGGTTGGCAGATTTTGCCAAGAAAGCTTTTTTGGCAACGTCAGCTTGCTTCATTTCTACCACATATTCTTCATCTTGCAATTTGCCCAATTTGAAAACGTGGTAGTTTAACAAGTAAACAAAGGCGAAAATGATGGTACCATAAAAAAGCCACATAAACCAAGCAGGAGTGGGGTTATCTAATTCAACAATTCCGTCATACTCATGCTCCATGATCAGATCCTTTTCTTCGGACATGGGTCTTAAGGATAATAATTTTTCCCAAAGTGTTAATTTTGGCTTGGAGGGTTCTAATATAAATTCTGATGAAACGATGGGAGCAACAGCTATAACTTCTTTTGGTAAAAGCATATCGGCCATCATCTTAAAAGTTTTTAGCAACACCAAACAAACAATGCCGATGACAACGAGTGTAAATAGAATTGCACCTAATGCGATACCATTCATTAACTCTGTGGTGGTGTAGGCATAAGAAAAGGAGCTCACACCGAAAATCATTACCATACTTAAAAATAGTTTACGAGTATTCATGTTTTTAGCGTTAGTTCGATTCAACATTTTCTTGATTCAAAGGGATGTCGCTCATGTATTCTAAGTGCGATTTTTTCATTCGGAGCATGGCAATAGTTGCTCCGATAAAAAAAGCGAGGAATATAAAAAGAGAGAGTAGCATATAAACTTCGTCGCCTTGCAGGCTATGTATAAACTGTTTAAACATGGCTTTTTATTTTAAAGGTTTATTTTTAATATCGGTTCCTAATCTTTGTAAGTAGGCGATGATGGCAATGATTTCTTTGTCGCTACTCACTTTTATTTTATCAATTGCCAGATTTGCTGAAATCTCTTTGGCTTGTTTGTCCAAATCCTGATTGGCAATGGCTGCATATCCATCAGGATAAGGAACACCTAATGTTTGCATCGCCCTGATTTTTGTTGCGGTGGTTGTGGTATCCAACTTTTGGTCAATCAACCAATCGTAAGCGGGCATGATACTTCCTGGCGACATGGTTCGTGGATCCATCATGTGGTTATAGTGCCAAGCGTTGCTATATTTTCCACCTTCACGTTGTAAATCTGGTCCTGTTCTTTTTGATCCCCATAAGAAAGGATGGTCGTACACAAATTCTCCAGCTTTACTATAATCGCCATAACGTTCTGTTTCTGAACGGAATGGGCGTATAGCTTGTGAGTGGCAGCCTACACAACCTTCTTTAATGTAGATGTCTCGACCTTGTAGCTCTAAAGGCGTATAAGGTTTAACACTCGCAATAGTGGGAACGTTAGAACTGATGAAGAAAGTAGGTAGCATTTCTACCATTCCACCAATTAAGATCACAATTAAGCTTAAAACCAAAAGAACCATTGGTTTGCGCTCAATTTTACGATGCCAAAACTCACTAGGCTCCTGTACTTCTTTCAATAATGGCAAAGCTTCGGCTGCTTCATTGCTGATCAACTTTCCAGCTCTCATGGTTTTAACCAGGTTATAAGCCATTACAATTACCCCAGTTAAATACATTCCGCCACCAATAGAACGCATGATGTACATAGGGATAATTCTGGTGACTGTTTCTAAAAAATTGGGGTATTTCAATAAACCTTCTGGAGTAAATTCTTTCCACATTAAACCTTGTGTGAAACCTGCCCAGTATAGTGGGATGGCGTAAAAAAGTATTCCTAAAGTCCCTATCCAGAAATGAAAGCCAGCTAATTTTTTCGAATAAAGTGTAGTTTTATAGATTCTTGGGATTAACCAATATAAAATACCAAAGGTTAAAAATCCGTTCCATCCTAAAGCGCCAACATGTACGTGAGCGATAATCCAATCGGTATAGTGCGCAATCGCATTTACACTTTTTAAGGCTAACATGGGGCCTTCAAAAGTGGCCATTCCGTAGGCAGTTAAGGCAACTACCATAAATTTCAAAGTGACATCATCACGTACTTTATCCCAAGCGCCACGTAGTGTCAATAAACCGTTGATCATACCACCCCAGCTTGGGGCAATCAGCATGATGGAAAAAGCAACACCTAATGATTGTGCCCATCCCGGTAAGGAAGTATATAATAAATGGTGTGGCCCGGCCCAGATGTAAATAAATATCAATGCCCAAAAATGTAGGATACTTAAACGGTAAGAATAAATAGGGCGATTAGCCATTTTAGGCAAGAAATAATACATCATTCCTAAATAAGGCGTGGTTAAAAAGAATGCTACCGCATTGTGACCATACCACCATTGCACCAAAGCATCTTGAACACCTGCAAAAACATAATAGCTTTTAAAGATAGAAACTGGTAATTCAAAAGAATTAACGATGTGTAAAACAGCAACCGTTACAAACGTTGCGATGTAGAACCAAATGGCAACATATAAGTGTTTTTCTCTTCTTTTAAGGATGGTCCCAAACATATTGACCCCAAAAACTACCCAAATGATAGTGATGGCAATATCAATGGGCCATTCCAACTCGGCATATTCATGTGAAGTACTTAAACCTAGTGGAAGTGTGATTGCAGCAGCAACAATAATTAATTGCCAGCCCCAAAAGTGGATTTTGCTCAGCGCATCGCTAAACATTCGGGCTTTTAGTAATCGTTGTAAAGAGTAATAAACGCCCATGAAAATGGCGTTCCCTACAAAAGCGAAAATCACTGCATTGGTATGTAACGGCCTAATTCTTCCGTAGGAAGTATATTGGTTGCCCATATTCATACTTGGACTATAAAGTTGGGTTGCAATGAGCAAGCCAATAGACATGCCTATAATACCCCAAGCGATAGTGGCAATGGCGAAATTCCGTACAATCTTGTTATCGTAATAAAACTTTTCAGGATGCATAGTTCAAATAGCTTTTAATTGATGTAAAAGTATCTAAGGTAGCCTTACAATAGAATGACAGTGGGTGGTTAAATAAGTGATGGATATCACTAAATGGAAAAGATTGGATTTGATTAAATGGTTTCCATGATGAAAGATTACGGTGGTGCGTTTTACGCGATAGTTCCGATGAAAAATCGCGAGTTGTGTTGGAAAAGTTAACCTAAATTTATATTAAGAATAAGAGTTTTTGAATCTTTAAATAGGAGTTGAAAAGATTAGTTTTTCTTTTCTTCTTCTTTCACATCCTCATCATCAAACAATATCCTTACAGCAGGAGTGTATAAATCATCATTCTGGCCATTTTTATGTGCCCAGAAAAATGCAATCAAAAATATGATGGCTAACAACAGGCTGCAAAAAATCAAAAAATAGATGATACTCATGAGATCAGTTGGTGTTTTTTAGCGGCTAAATGTGTAGCTATACTAGTGAAAGAAATAATGGTGACTGTGCTAATAGGCATTAAAATGGCAGCTATTAATGGTGATAATAGTCCTTGTATGGCAAAGCTGATTCCGATAATATTATAGCAAATGGCGATCACAAAAGAGATATGAACAATTTTAACTGCTGCCTTAGAAAAGCGAAGAAAGGAGGGTAGCAAATAAAGCATTTCACCATCTAAAATCGCATCACTACCTGGGGTGAAGTTATTGATATGATCTGTAATGGCAATACCAGCATGACTTTGTTTTAAAGCTCCTGCATCATTTAATCCATCCCCAATCATTAATATTTTAGCGTTCTTTTCTTGTTTTCTTTTGATGAAATCGAGTTTGTTTTGAGGTGACTGGCTAAAAAACAAATCATCTGTTGATGAAAAATAATCCTTTAGTAGTACTTCATCCTTTCGGTTGTCACCAGATATTAAATAAGTGCTATAATTTTCGTTAAGATCCCTTAATAAGGGTTTTAGGCCCTCTCTAAACTCTTGTTTAACGGTGAAATATCCTAAGTAATCTAGGTTAATGCTGACATGTACCTCTGGATATAAACCATCAGATAGAACGTTTTTATCAACAAAATCCTTACTTCCTAAACAAATAAAATCACTTTGAAATTGGGCTAAAATTCCTTTACCAGGTATTTCTTTATAGCCTTTTAAGTCAGTAGCCCGATAAACATCTAAAAAAGTACAAATCTTACGACTCAAAGGGTGTGTTGAATTTGCACAAGCACTATAAATCAATCTTTTTTGATCATCAGCTAAAGAGCATGAAAAACTCACTTTATTTGCATCGGCAATGGTTACGGTTCCTGTTTTATCAAAAACAATGGTGTCAATAGCAGCCAATTGCTCTACCACATCTGTACTTTTGAGATAGAATTTATTTTTATCGAAAATACTTAGTGCCGCAGACATGGTAAAAGGCGTACTCAGTGCTAAGGCGCAAGGACAAGCAACAATTAAAACCGCAGTGAAAGCATTTAAACCGGTTTCCCAATGTGGTAACCAGTATAAAAAGGTAACTAAAGCAATAACCATTAAAACAATACTGAAATAGTGACTGACTTTATTTACAAAAGTCTGAATTTTGTCCTCACGATTTTTTTGAAAAGCCTCATTATTCCATAAACCGGTTAAATAGCTTTGCGATACAGGTTTTACTACTTCTAGTTCTAAGGCACTTCCTTTTTGACGTCCGCCGGCATAAATGATTTCTCCTAAAGTTTTATTCACAGGTTCTGCTTCGCCGGTAACGAAACTAAAATCTATGAGCGCATTGCCCCTTAATAAAATGGCATCAGCAGGAATAATTTCTTCATTCTTCACCAAAATGCGATCACCTTCTTTTAATTGTTCCAAAGCAACCGGTTTAGTAATTCCATCTGTTTGAATCATATCAACTGCCACAGGGAAAAATGATCGATAATCTCTTTCAAAAGAGATGTGATGATAGGTTTTTTGCTGTACAAATTTCCCAATCAATAAAAAGAAGATTAAACCCGTCAAGCTATCGGCAAAACCATCTCCTAAATAGAAAGCATAATCAAAAATAGTTCGAAGAAATAAAACAGAAATACCTAATGCCAAGGGAAAATCGATATTTAAGACTCCTTTTTTCAACGATTTGTAGGCTTGTTTAAAATAATCAGAACCTGAATAAAATACAGATGGAATACAAAATAATAAGCTCAATAAACTAAAAAATCGACCAAAGTCTCGCTCCTGTAAAGACAAACCGAAATAGGCAGGAAAACTCAATAACATGGCATTACCAAAACAAAAACCTGCCAAAGCAATTTTTGGAATTAAATCGTCTTTCTTTTGAATGTCCTTATTCACTACATCTTGAAAATTGACGAGAGGTTCGTACCCAATTTCGCTTAATAATTCGGCGATTTCTTTAAGCGATATTTTTTGCTGGTTAAACTGAATGTGGACTTGTTTCTTTAAAAAGTCTACCCGGTTTTCTAATATGCCATCCCTTAAAGTATTTAAATGCTCGAGCAACCAAATACAAGAACTACAATGGATAGCCGGAATATAAAAGGAAACAATCGTTTTATTAGCATCCTGATAATGGATGATTTTAGAGGCTATTTCTTCCTCATTCAAAAAGGCAAATTTATTTTTTTCTCCTTTTTGACTTTCCCCAGGATGATGGTTTAATAGGTAATAGTTCCCGAGTTTACTGGATGAGAGGATCTCATAAACATTTAAACAGCCGTGGCAACAAAAGCTTTTTTCGTCTTTCGAAATACGGTCAGAAATACAGCTATCTCCACAATGATAACAGATAGATTTTATTAGGATATCCATCAATAAGCACTATTTTATTTTGTAGAAAAATTGAATAGCTTATACAGCGGACAAAAACTCATCATGCTGGTCACTAAAAAGATGACAGAAAGAACAATGCCAATAATTGCCACCACTCCAGAAATGATTCCCATAAAATAAAGAACTAAAATACTCAAGGCAATTACAGTTCTGATGAGCCTATCGGCTATTCCCATATTTGTTCTCATGATGATTAAAATTTAATAATCCTAAGGTAGGGAGATAGGGATGTTTAAAATATGATGGATATCACTTTAAATCTTGATTTAGGTATTTAATTAGGGATGATAAATATTGATGATCTATCCCTTTTTAAACCTTTCGAAATAAGCTTTTTCTAACTGTTCTCTGTGGTTTGGATGCGCTAATGCAATCAAAGCTGAAGCCCTTTGTGCTAAATTTTTACCAAATAAATCAACCATACCATATTCTGTCACCACCCAATGTACATGTCCTCTTGTTGTCACTACGCCTGCGCCCTCCTTCAAAAAAGGGGTAATCCGACTGATGCCTTTATGAGTTTGTGATGGCAAAGCGATAATAGGTTTTCCCCCTTCGGATAAAGAAGCACCTCGCATAAAATCCATCTGCCCTCCGATACCCGAAAACTGATAAGTACCAATTGAATCGGCACACACCTGACCAGTGAGGTCTATTTCTATGGCGCTATTAATAGCCACCACTTTTGGGTTTTGTCTAATGGTGCTGGTGTCATTTACATAACTAATGTCCATCACTCTAACAGCCGGATTATCGTCAACAAAATCATATAATTTACGGGTACCAGTAATAAATGCGGTTACCGACCTGCCTACATTCAGTTTCTTTTGACTGTTATTGATGATGCCACGTTCAATAAGTGGCATAATTCCATCCGAAAACATTTCGGTATGTAAGCCTAAGTTTTGATGTGTGGTCAGGTTTTTAAGTACTTGATCTGGAATTGCACCAATACCCAATTGTAAGGTTGCACCATTTTCTACTAAACAAGCTACGTTATATCCAATTTTTTTAGTGATATCGTCGCTTGCTAAATCGTAATTCACCTCTGGCAAAGTCGATGTATGTTTCACCAACGCGTTAATTTGTTTAACATGAATAAAGCCATCTCCATGCGTACGAGGCATCAGTGGATTTACTTGCGCAATAATATGTTTGGCATTACTTGTAGCCCCTTTGGTAATATCTACTGAGGTTCCTAACGAGCAATAGCCATGAAAATCGGGTGGCGAAACCTGTATTAAAGCGACATCAATAGGTAAAATATTACGATTAAAAAGTTGCGGAATTTGACTTAGGAAAACAGGCACATAGTCTCCGCTTTCACTATTTGCAACAGACCGCGTTGCTGCCGATACAAATAAAGAATTCATAAAGAAAGATTTGCGATGCTCTGGCTTATCAAAGTTCACACTACCCAAGGTAGTAATACTCACCAATTCAACATTTGATAATTCTTGATGTCTATTTTGTAAAGCTTCGATCAAACAAGTAGGTGTTGCGGCGCCACCATGGATAAAAACCCGATCACCAGATTTTACAATTTTTAAAGCCTCTGCTGCAGAGGAATATTTTATGTCAATCATATACTTAAAGGGGTCAGTTATGGCTGTTGTTAAAACTATAACTATATCGCAATTTGAATGTTTTACAGCATCAGAAAAATGAGGAGCGTCATAAAATTTAATGACGATGGGTTGTGTAGTATTGTTCTAAATCATTTAAAATTAATGCTGTTCGACATGTTCCTTAGGGCATGTCGAACTTTAAAGCAAATTGGATTTTAATCCAATTTAGCAAACTCCATGCGTGTAAGTATTTCTTTTAAGCTATTAAATATTAAATAAGTGATATGCTATTAAGGAGATTACAAATCTCTTTTATCTCTGGTACGTCATACGCTTTGCTAATAGGTCGAACAGCTTTGTTAGTCCATTAACAAAATTAAGTACATCTTAAATAAATAGGAAACAATTAAATTAAAGAAGATTAATTTTTAAAATGATTTTTCGGATATTGTGGCATATCCTTTTTTAAAACATGTCTCTCTTTCAAAAATCTGTACTTAACAAATATTTTAATGAGCTAAATACTCATGATCTTCAAAAAGCCTATTCAGATTTTCAAAATGTATTTCACAATCCTGCCAAACAGGAAAATATTATAAATGCCAAAGAAGAACAATATCAAGAGGGATTTTTAAGAGAGTTATTTGTTAAGGTTTTGGGATATACTCTTTATCCTGATGGAGACCATAATTTAATAACTGAACAGAAGAACGAGAAAGGAAGCAAAAAAGCAGACGGAGCAATTTTAAACGGATTGCAGGTATTAAGCGTGATAGAATTGAAGTCTACAAAGACGGTTGATTTAAGTAGCATAGAAAGTCAGGCATTTGGCTATAAAAACAATCAACAGGGGTGTAAATATGTAATTACTTCTAATTTCAGAAAGCTTAGATTTTATATTGATAATGCAGTTGAATTTGAAGAATTCGATCTGTTCAATTTAACTTTTGATGATTTTAAATTATTATGGGTTTGTTTAGGTGAAAGCTACTTATTAAAAAATATACCTGCTCAAATTAAAGAAGCATCCAACCATCAAGAAGAAAAGGTAACCAAACAGCTTTATGCAGACTATGCGAAATTTAGAATAGACTTGTTTAATGACATCTGCAATAAAAACACCGATTATGATAGGTTGTTTTTATTTAAGAAAACGCAGAAACTTTTAGACCGCTTTTTGTTTCTGTTCTTTGCCGAAGACAGAGGTTTAGTTTCCCCAAACTGGACAAGAAAGATTTTACAAGATTGGACCGACCTTAAAGACAAATACGATAATTACATCCCACTTTATACCAGGTTTCGGAAAAACTTCGATTATTTAAACACCGGCTACCACGGCAAAGACGGAGAAATATTTGCGTACAACGGCGGTTTATTTGCCCCTGATGATATTTTAGATAGTTTAACCATTGATGATGATTTACTATTTAAAGGTTCACTAAAACTTAGCAATTATGATTTTGAAAGCGAAGTTGATGTAAACATACTTGGGCATATTTTTGAACATTCTTTAAATGAGATTGATGAAATACAAGCCAGCTTAACAGGTGAAAAAACCGAAAAAGTAAGCAAACGTAAAAAGGATGGCGTTTTTTACACACCAAAATACATTACCAAATACATCGTAGAAAATACGATTGGCGCTTTATGTATAGCGCAAAAAGAAAAACTTGAAATTAAAGAGGAAGATTTTGAGTTTATTGATGCCAAAGCAAAAGGAAAAGACAAAACAAAAAGAGAAACCCTTAACCAAAAAATAACCGAATACCGCAATTGGCTTTTAGCATTAAAGATTGTTGACCCAGCTTGTGGCTCGGGAGCGTTTTTAAACCAAGCCTTAGAATTTTTAATTGCCGAGCATACCAAGTTAGATGAAATTAAAGCCACTTTATTAGGTGGAAGCTTGGTTTTATCTGATGTAGAAAACAGCATTTTAGAAAACAACCTTTATGGTGTTGATATTAATGAGGAAGCCGTAGAAATTGCCAAACTTTCCTTATGGTTACGTACCGCCCGAAAAGGCAGAAAGTTGAACTCATTAAACCAAAACTTAAAATGTGGTAATTCTTTAATTGATGATGTTGAAGTAGCGGGCGATAAAGCTTTTAATTGGAATAACGAGTTTAAAGAAGTTTTTGATAAAGGTGGTTTTGATGTGGTTATTGGGAATCCGCCTTATGTGAATAGTAAGGAAGAAATGTTTACTAAAGAAATGAAAAACTTCTTTACACAGAATTACAAAACATCGGCTTATCAAATCGACCTATACATATTATTTCTCGAAAAAAGTTTAGAATTGATTTCTAAAACAGGGATGTCTTCTTTAATTGTTCCGAATTCGTGGTTAAATAATTTATTTTTAGAGAATGTGAGAAAATTCTTTTTGAATAATTCACATATAGTTGAAATTGTTTCAATGCCATCTAATACTTTTTTAGATGCTAATGTTGATACAATTATTGTCACTTTTGAGAACTCAAAAGATGACTTAACTAAACTTTTCAAATGTACTAATGAGCAATTCAAGGTTATCGGAGAAATTAATCAAAAGGATTGGTTAAAAGAAAAAGGTACTCTCATAAACATTCATATAACCAAAAATATTTATGACATATTTAAAAAACTAAATCATAATGCGATAGCATTAGAAACATTAGCAGACATTGGCAGAGGAGTCGGAGTTTATCACAAACGAATTGGGCATACAAAAGAGTTTATAGAGAAAGACCCCTATCAATCTGATAAAAAAGAAGATGAAACTTTTTTGCCATATCTAAGAGGTAGAAATGTTCAATCAGGATATTTGAATTGGAATAATGACAGTTATATAAGCTACGGTAAATGGTTAGCAGAACCGAGGGAGCCTAAATTTTTTAATGGGAAAAGAATTGTTCTAAGACAAATTCCGTCTATACGATTGATTGTAGCATATTTAGAACAGGCTTTTGTGATTGACCAATCAGTATTTATCGCAAGATTTTATGATAATTCAAAGTTCAATCCTAAATCAATAATGTCGATTTTAGGCTCAAAATTGATGGCGTTCTACTTCAAGTTCAAGTATTCAGAATTTGATGATTTGTTCCCTAAAGTAAAATTACAACATTTCAAATCCTTTCCCATTTCCAAAAAGCTAGTGGAGGTTGATTTAAAATTAGGTGGATTAAGTGATGAGATATTAGAGTTAAAAAATCAACAACAAGAAAATTCGTTGAAATTTCAAAGAACGATTCAACGAAAATTTGAGGTAGAAGATTTACCAAGAAAATTACAAGACTGGCATTTATTGACGTATGACGATTTTATTAAAGAGCTGGCAAAAAAGAAAGCAAAATTAAAACTTTCGGAAGAAGCCGAATGGGAAGATTATTTCAAAGCAGAAAAAAACAAACTAAGTTCAATAAAAAACCAAATTGACATCGATGATAAACAAATTGATAAAATGGTTTATGAGTTGTATGAATTAACAGAAGAGGAAATTAAAATAGTGGAGGGGATATGAGTAAAGATTTTTCCGATTTCGACAAAATATTGAATTTTTATGAAAGAACATTATTGAGAAATTACTTCCCAAACTTTGTTTTAAAAGGTAATTCAAATTTTAATTTAAAAGTTGAAGGAATAAAGGGGATTAATAATTTAAATGGAAGTTTACCAAGTTTATTTAAGAATAGAAACTTATATCAAAGTCCATACTATTTAGAAGATAAAACTGATTTTATTCATTATACTTCTGTTGAAGCCGTTTTTGAAATCATAAAATCTAATCAATTAAGACTTCATGATTTATCTAAAGTAAATGATCCTAAAGAAATAATTTATATTGATGATGAAAAAACTAGTCAAAAACTTCACAAGGATAACATAACCTTTAATGAAAATTCAAAAGATGCTAAAGATTTATCTCGAAAAAGAAAATCTTTTTCACTTTCAATGTGCGAAATAGAAGATTTTGAAAAACCTGATACTTTTAGTATGTGGAAGGAGTATGGAAAAAGCGGAGAAGGGGCAGCTTTAATATTAAATGTGGATGGTATACACAGGTATGATTGGTACAACTTTCATATTTCAAAAATTCATTATGGTAATGAAAATAGTTTAATAAAAGATTATTTTAATAAACATCAACAGTTTTTAATTGATAATAAAGTGAGTTTTTTAAACTTCAAAAATTTTATTACACCTGTTTTGGCTTTTCATAAATCCAAATATTATGAAGCTGAAAAAGAAGTCAGATTGTTCACTAGACTTCCATATTATTCAATTAATAATTCAATAGAAAGTGAATTTCTCGATCTTTTTAGTCGTGATTACTCTTTAAGTGATAAAAACAATTATAAATCTTTTATTAATTTGAATTTGAGAAATGATTATAACTATAAGGATTATAATCATTTAAATTTTAAAAATATACCATCAATAAAAATTGAGAAAATTATTTTAGGTTACAAACACACAATAAAAGAATCTGTTGATTTGGAAAATCATTTAAATCATTTAAATAAAAAGCGTGATTTACCTTTAGTAAAGGTTGAAATTTCGCATTTGAAAAATGAGTTAGGATTTTAAACTTTACCTCCATGGTTTAAGTATTCCTTTTTCAGTATCACTTAAATCTTGCTATGAAAACCAAGAACTGCGTCCGGGAATATTAGAAAATCCAATGCTATTCGAAATGTTCCGCAGGGTAGGTCGAATAACCAATAATTTGGATTTGTAATCCAAGACTACAGACAGAAGGGCATTTCATAAACATCATCCGCTCAAACAAATCAATTTAATCCTGTAAAAAATAATTCACAAAAAGCTTTTAATCAATAAACTAATTTTTTATTTTAGTATAAGCTAAAATTACGTACCATGGCTAGAGTGAAAAACAACGTGATCACCCAAAATTTAAGTGGAGCAATAAACAGGCAGCTGGTGTTTAAAACCTATGCCAGCGGTACCGTTGTTACTAAATTTCCGGATATGTCTAAAGTGAAGCTTACCGAGAAGCAAAAAGCGCAGAATACCCGCTTTAAAAATGCGGTGAGCTTTGCAAAAGAAGTTTTAGCAGACCCGGAAAAAAAAGCAGCCATGCTTCAGCGTACGCCATCTGGGAAACTGGTTTACCACCAGGCCATCGCAGAATACCTTGCTTCAAATTAATCAGAATCTCATCATAAGTACAACAAGGGTTTTCAACAGTAGATGAACAGAGGATGAACGGAGGATGCTGCCGCTTTCACTATACCTATGCCTATGGATAAGGTGTCTATGAACCTAGTTTCAATCAATAAAATTAGATGTTTCCCTTTTTCTTTGCTCAACAATAGCAATAAAAAAAAACGCTATAGATGGTAAATCTATAGCGTTTCTTGTTTCAACAAATACTTGTGGACCCGGAAGATTAGCAAAGCTTTTCCCTCCTCACCCGTAAAGGGAACCAAAAACCAGCGATTGCAATACAATCGGCGTATTTACAATCAGAAATACTCAAATAAATTTGGTAATTCTTCCGTTCCAATCCGCTGCCTGCTTTTTGGTCATTAAGTGGACCCGGAGGGATTCGAACCCTCGTCCAAACATGGGACCAGTTGCGCTTTCTACATGCTTATTTTATGGTTGGTTTTCGAGAAGCATTTGGCCATAAACAGCCTGATGATTCCTTAGTTTCTTGAGTTTTCGAGAAGAGCCCGAAACTTACTCTTCCTTATTCTAGCATTTCTGTGCTTCCTGATCGGCTGCCGCCAGACTTGGCTTCCGGGAAACATCTCGCTCATACTTCTAAAGTATGACTAAGCCATCTTAACTTGGTTAAGATTAAGCAGCAAGAGCGTAGTTATTTTCGCCTTTTGTGTTTTGAGAATCAATATTTAAGCGCTGAATCCTCATTGCGCTGCATGCTTACCCACTTATCATCCATCCTGTCTATTCCGGTCGAGCCCGTTTTTTAATGGAGTTCAAAGTTAAGAGTTTTAAAATAGAGTTAAGAGTATAAAGTGAAAAGTTTAAAGTCATATAGAGTTCCATTAAACTTTCTACCTTCAACTTTTAACTTTTCCAGGATAAACCTTCAAAGCTTCTTCCAAGCAAATCATCGCTTTTTGCAAATCATCACTATTTAAAACATAAGCCATTCTTACCTGATTAGTACCCGCACCAGCAGTAGAATAAAAACCGGTTGCTGGAGCCATCATCACCGTTTGGTTTTCAAACGAAAAATCTTCTAATATCCATTGGCAAAACTGATCAGCATTATCAATGGGTAAACTGGCAACCACATAAAATGCGCCACCTGGGTTTGGGCAAAAAACACCTTCCATTTTATTCAATGCACTCACTAAAACATCTCTTCTGTGCGTATATTCTTTGTTTACTTTTTCGAAATAGGCATCTGGCGTGTCTACAGCGGCAGTTCCTGCAATTTGCTCTACCATACCAGGGCTTAACCTGGCTTGTGCAAATTTTAGAGCTATCGCAATTACTGGCTTATTTTTGGTGATTAAACAGCCTAATCTTGCTCCGCATGCACTGTATCTTTTGGATACCGTATCCATTATAATTACATTTTCTTCTAAGCCGTCTAAATGCATCGGCGAGATAAATGCTTTTCCATCATAACAAAACTCGCGATAAGCTTCATCTGAGAATAGGTATAAATCATACTTTAAAGCCAAAGCCTTTAAGTCGTTCATTTCTGCTTCGCTGTATAAATAGCCAGTTGGATTATTTGGATTACAAATGATGATAGCTTTGGTTTTATCTGTAATTACCTTTTCAAATTCAGCAATAGGAGGTAAAGCAAAACCATTTTCAATGAAAGATAAAATAGGTTTTACTACAATATCACTTTGGCAGGCAAAACCATTATAATTGGCATAAAAAGGTTCAGGAATAATCACCTCATCACCAGGATTTAAGCAAGCCATCATAGCGATGGTAATGGCCTCAGAACCGCCAGTAGTTACGATAATATCCTCGGGAGTGATGCCATAGTTTAATTTATTATAGTACGATGCTAATTTAGTGCGGTAGCTCAAAGTACCTTCAGAGGCGGTATAAGCCCAAACTTTAAAATCAATGTTTTTAATCGCATTTAACATGATTTCTGGCGTTTCAATATCTGGCTGACCGATATTTAAATGGTAAACTTTTTTACCTGCTAATTTTGCTTTATCTGCATAAGGCGTCAACTTCCTGATAGGGGAAGCTGGCATTGCGATTCCTTTTTGTGAAATTTTTGGCATGCTACAAAAGTAAAAATTGTTTTAAAAACGAGATAAATTTAATTGTAATACTTTGGCTAATAAAGTCGATTATCATTTAGGCGTTCCCTATCGGGGCGGGCTTTCCACTATAGTTTTTTGTCTGAAAAAGCCAAAAAAGCTGCCGTCTCGGTAGTTATCGGGACAATCCCTAACGCTAAAAAAACGCTATAACAAAGCTTGAATTAATTTAAGAAACTTGATTCCAAATCAATAATAAACAAACTCGCCTTTTTCAGAAGTTATAGTCACTTGTTTTTTCTCAGCGTTTTCCACTCGTCCAACAATTTGTGCATCAATCCCAAAAGATTTGGAAATCGCTATAATTTCATCAGCGTGAGCTTGATCTATATAAATTTCCATACGGTGTCCCATATTGAAAACTTTATACATCTCTTTCCAATCCGTTCCAGATTGTTCTTGAATTAACTGGAAAAGCGGTGGAATAGGGAATAGATTATCTTTAATGATATGTAGGTTCTCAATAAAATGGAGTACCTTGGTTTGCGCACCACCGCTGCAATGCACCATTCCATGAATTTTTGAGCGGTATTGGTCTAATATTTTTTTGATGACTGGAGCGTAGGTTCTGGTAGGAGAGAGTACCAATTTCCCAGCAGTAATGGATAAATCATCAGAAATTTCCACTAAATCCGTTAATGTTTTTTGACCAGAAAAAACCAGGTCGAATGGAACTGCTGGATCATAACTTTCAGGGAATTTTTCAGCTACGGTTTTATTAAAAACATCATGACGAGCAGAAGTTAATCCGTTAGAACCCATGCCGCCGTTGTATTCTTTTTCGTAATTTGCTTTTCCCGATGATGAAAGTCCAACGATTACATCTCCTGTTTGAATGGTATGGTTAGAGATAATGTCTTCACGCTTCATTCGGCAGGTTACAGTTGAATCAACAATGATGGTTCTTACCAAATCACCGACATCCGCAGTCTCGCCGCCTGTTGAGTAAATATTGATGCCCATTTCTCGTAATTCAGCCAAAATATCTTCGGTGCCATTGATAATTTCAGCAATGACTTCGCCTGAAATTAAATTTTTATTTCTACCAATCGTTGAAGACAACAAAATATGGTCTGTTGCACCAACGCATAGTAAATCATCTAGGTTCATGATAATCGCATCTTGTGCAATCCCTTTCCACACAGAAATATCTCCAGTTTCTTTCCAATAAATATAGGCTAAAGACGATTTAGTTCCAGCGCCATCAGCATGCATAATATTGCAATAGGCGTCATCATTGCCTAAAATATCGGGAATGATTTTGCAGAAAGCTTGTGGAAAAATGCCTTTATCAATATTTTTAATGGCGTTATGAACATCTTCTTTTCCGGCAGATACGCCGCGTTGGTTGTAACGATTATCACTCATGATGGAGGCAAAGATATTAAAAAGGTTAAAGTAGTGTGTTATAAGTTTTAAGTTATAAGTGGAAAGTTCAAAGTTTATGGAGCAGCGTTATTCTAAATATTTGTCACTATGGATAGCAGCGAATAGCCCGCTCGAGTGCCCAAATAAAAAAAAACCGCTTCTTTCGACAGAAACGGTTTTGCTTTTTACTTTAAGCCTAAGCTTTTAGCTTATTTTATAAATAATAATTCTCTAAATTTTGGTAAAGGCCAAATATCATCATCAACCAACAGCTCTAATTTATCAACATGGTAACGGATAGAGTTAAAATAAGATTTAACTTTCTCGTCATAAGCAATTGACTTTTCGCGAATATCTTCTATCACGTTTGCTTTCTTACGTTCTTCCACCATTGCCTCTACATTTTTCTTGATAAAGTTCATGTGTTCAGAAATTTGTTTAATAAACATCAATTGAACAGCATAGGTATCTTCTCCCATACCTATATCTTTCAAACCTCTTACGTTATCGATGATAGAAGTTTGGTATTTAATAGCTACAGGAATGACAACATTAGTGACTAAATCTCCGATTACTCTGGCTTCAATTTGAAGTTTTTTGTAATATTCTTCTAATAAAATTTCGTGACGGGCGTGAGCTTCTCTTACACTAAACACACCTGTTTCTTGGAATAATTTAAGTGATTTTTCACTCAATAAGGCGTCTAAAGCTTTCGGAGTTGTTTTAATATTTGATAAACCTCTGCTTTCTGCTTCTGCGGCCCACTCATCACTGTATCCATTACCTTCGAAACGAATATTTTTAGATTCTTTGATGTATTTTTTAACAATAGTTAAAATGGCAACGTCTTTCTTTTCACCCTTTTTGATCAATTTATCCACCTCAACTTTAAACTTAGTTAATTGATCTGCCATGATCATGTTTAACACCGTCATAGGATTAGAAGAGTTTGAAGAAGACCCAACCGCTCTTAGCTCAAATTTATTCCCTGTAAAAGCAAAAGGTGATGTTCGATTTCTATCCGTATTATCCAATAAAATTGATGGAATTTTAGGAATACTATGCCACATGGTGCTGTCTTCTTTGGTTTTTTTACTGATTCTTGAAGTTTCGATCTCGTCTAAAACATCATTTAATTGTGAACCTAAGAAAATAGAAATAATTGCCGGAGGAGCTTCGTTAGCGCCCAAACGGTGATCGTTATTTACTGATGCGATAGATGCTCTTAGTAAATCTGCATGTTCATAAACTGCTTTAACAGTATTCACAAAGAAGGTTAAGAACATTAAATTGTTTTTAGGAGTTTTTCCTGGAGACAATAAGTTTTTACCTGTATCAGTAATTAGGGACCAGTTATTATGCTTGCCAGATCCATTGATGCCTGCGTAAGGTTTTTCGTGTAGTAGAACTTTGAAATGATGTCTTTTAGCTATTTTATCCATTAGATCCATCAATAATTGATTGTGATCAATCGCTAAGTTGATTTCCTCGTAAATAGGAGCACACTCAAATTGTGAGGGGGCAACCTCATTATGACGAGTTTTTAATGGAATCCCTAATTTTAAAGCTTCTGTTTCAAAATCTTGCATATATGCAACTACACGCTCTGGAATTGATCCAAAATAATGATCGTCTAATTGTTGATTTTTAGCTGACGAATGACCAAATAAAGTTCTTCCTGTTAAAAGCATATCTGGTCTTGCATTAAATAAGGCCAAATCAACCAAAAAATATTCCTGCTCTATTCCTAAAGATGAATTTACTTTAGAGATACTTTTATCAAAATAATGACAAACATCAACTGCTGCTTTATCTAAAGCAGAGAGTGCTTTTAATAAAGGGGCTTTATAATCTAACGCCTCGCCGGTGTATGAAACAAAAACAGTAGGAATACATAAAGTTTTACCAAATATGAAAGCTGGTGAAGAAGGATCCCAAGCAGTATAACCTCTGGCTTCAAAAGTGCTTCTTATCCCTCCATTTGGGAAACTTGAGGCATCTGGCTCTTGTTGAACTAAAGCATCTCCTGAAAATTTCTCAACAGCAACACCATTTGAATCTGGCTCGAAAAATGAATCATGCTTTTCTGCTGTTGAACCAGTTAATGGTTGAAACCAATGCGTATAATGTGTAACGCCTTTGCTCATAGCCCATGACTTCATTGCAGCCGCAATATGTTCGGCAACATCCCTCGAAATTGGGGTTCCACTAACACCAGCACTTACGATAGCTTGGAAAGCTTCTTTAGACAAATAATCTTTCATTTTTGATTTATCAAAAACATTGCAAGAGAAGTAGTCCGAAATTTTAGTAGAAGGTGCTTTTACTTCTGGTATAGTCCTGCCTAACACCAATTGAAGAGCTTGAAATCTAATAGTTGACATTGTATAGGTTGTTTATTAGGTTGTGAAAATTTTGTTTAATTAGAATAATGCCTAAAAGTAATATGATTTTATTGATTTATCCTAAATTTTTTTCAAAAAAAACAATATTTGCTCTTCATTTTTCAAAATTCAATCAATTTTAATGATAATTTTTAAGAAAAATTGGATTTTCACTCCAAAATTACGTTCAAAATAGGAA
>JAHJVW010000094.1 GCA_018828585.1 Bacteroidota bacterium | reverse complement strand
CAGACAAAAATGAAAAAGCTTATAATTTCTTCACTATTTATGTTCTTCGCTGCTACAACAGTTTTAAAAGCAGGCGTAACAACCTTTACAAAAGATGATGGAGGTTCAGAAAAAATTGCATCTACTGTATTAAGGCACTTTGGCTATACCTTTTACAGAGCATCAGATGTTACTTGGACAATAAACAAAACCTATCAAAAGGCCACTTTTATCCTAAACGGGAAACCTACCTATGCTATTTATGATTTAGAGAATAAATTTTTAGTAGCTACCCAATTGGTAGAAACCAAAGAGTTACCTGAAAAAGCACAGGCAGAATTAACAACTAAGTTTGTTGATTATAAAGTAGCCAATGTTTTAAAGGTGATTGCTAGACCGACAGATTATCAACTACAAGATGATACGAATGCTTATTGGGTTGATTTAACAAGTAAAGCGGATCATTTAATTGCTATAGCTTTTCCAGGCTCAGATTTTAATATCGTAAAGGCTGAAAAAATTAAATAATCATTTTAAAAAAGTAGCTCATTCAAAGCCGACAAATGTCGGCTTTTTTTGTTTGGGCATAATTTAGATTAAAGTGGTTTTCATTTTTGATCAATAAATAATAACTTAGACCACTCAAAAAAAATTAAGATATGAAGACCTCTTTCGACTTTGATAAGCCCATTGCAGATTTACAGCAACAGGTAGAAAAAGTAAAGCAAGTAGCAGAAAAAACTAAGGTAGATATGTCTGCGACTTTGAAAGAACTAGAAGATAAAATAAAGACAGCTGAAGCTGATGTTTATGAAAATTTAAGTGGATGGCAACAAGTTCAAATCTCTCGTCATCCTGAGAGGCCTTATACGCTACAATATATTGAGTCCATCTGCGATGATTTTATTGAAATGCATGGTGATAGAACTGTAAAAGATGATAAAGCCATCGTAGGAGGTTTTGGGTCCTTAAACGGTCAAACTGTAATGTTCATTGGTCACCAAAAAGGAGTAAATACGAAGCTTCGTCAATACAGAAATTTCGGAATGGCAAATCCAGAAGGTTATCGTAAGGCTTTAAGATTAATGAAACTTGCAGAAAAGTTCAATAAACCAGTTGTCACTTTTATCGATACACCTGGAGCATTCCCCGGTCTTGAGGCTGAGGAGAGAGGACAAGGAGAGGCAATTGCTAGAAACTTAATGGAAATGTCGGTTCTTAAAGTCCCTATTATTTGCATAGTGGTTGGCGAGGGTGCTTCTGGTGGAGCTTTAGGTATTGGAATTGGTGACCGAGTTTATATGCTAGAGCATACCTGGTATTCTGTCATTTCTCCTGAATCCTGTTCTTCTATTCTTTGGAGAAGTTGGGATTTTAAAGAAAAAGCAGCTGAGTGTTTAAAGCTTACTGCGGAGGATATGCTGAAGAACAAATTAATTGATGGCATTATTAAAGAACCAATTGGTGGTGCTCATCAAGATCCTGAAGCCATGGCTAAGACCATAAAAGAAAAAATCATCAGCGACCTTAAAGAGCTTGGTGCAAAAAAAATAGACACACTTATTACAGAAAGAATTGATAAGTTTTGTGCCATGGGCGTGGTTGTCGAAGACTAGTAGAATAAATATTTTTATATATTCAAAACCTCCTTGATTTTATTAAATCAAGGAGGTTTTTAAATTACAAAGATTAATTAATCTTACTTATTCATCCCAAACTTTCTTTCAAAATCAGAAAGTTTTGCTCCAATTTCCTTATTTAAGCTCTGTTCCCCATATTGCTTGGTAAGCTCATTAAATTGGTTTAGCACAAATAAGTTTAATTGAATATCTCTTCCTGCTAAGTTTTCTTTGGTTTGCATCACACTGTAGCGATAATTTAACTCCTCGGTAACCAAACTAGTGGTTTGCTTTACCATCTCATTAGCATCCTGTTTCATTCCCAATTGATATAATAAAGAAACCATTTCATATTTACTCAATGCGAAATTAGAGTCGTATGTTGTTTTAAAAGGAATCACCTTTAAACATTCTTTTAATGCATTTCTAGCACTGTCTAGTTTATTTTCATGAATTAGATTTTTAGCCAATTCGGTAAATTTATTGACAGACAAAAAAACCATCTTTTCAGATTCAGGATCTAAATAATTCGCATGTTTTATGTTTCCCCAAACAAATTTATGCATCATATTATCATACATCTCATCAGAATTCACAACCTCAGTATCACCTAATGGACTATCTGATGGAATTGAGCCTTTAATTTTAGGCGCTAAGCGTAAAGCAAAACCTTCATTGAATAAATAATTATCTAAGCCCATCAAATTACTACCAGGCACAGTAAAAGCGAAGTAAATCGGACGCTTCCAATGATTGGTTAACAACATATCCAAAATTGCCAACTGCCCTTTTGTTAAATAATTACCGGCAAATTTCCATTGCATCTCAGAAACAATCTTGTCTTTATTCACTGGTTTAACGGTACCTGTCGAAAGAACTTCTTGTGGATTAATCTCCATCTTGAATTCCTTAGTCGGTAAGAAATTTTCCGATCTTCCACTTTGATATTGAACTTTTGCCTCAGGATTCTCTGAAGTAATAAATTCAAAAATATCTTTTAACCGCTGTGGTCCTTCTAAATTAAAGTTTTGATAAAACAACACATCTCTATTTCCCGAAACATAAGCATCAGGTTTCATAGACATGGGCAGTGGTTGAGACGCATTAAAAGGTCTTCTTAATTGATTAATATACCAATCTGTATCAAACAAACTTAGGTTTACGATTCTAATATCGGGTCTAAAATTCTCAACCTCTTGCACATACCATAAAGGATAAGTATCATTATCACCGTAAGTAAAAAGGATTGCATTAGGAGCACAACTCGCTAAATAATCTTTTGCAAAATCCCTAGCTGTGGTTTTTTGGGAACGATCATGGTCATCATACTCTTGGCTTGCCATTAATACCGGAGCAGCTAACAAACAAATTGAACTTGCCAAAATAGCGGCCATTTTCGGATTTAAGAACTTCCGCATCCAACTGCTGATTGCAAAAACACCTAAACCTATCCAAATCGCAAATGCATAGAATGAGCCTACATAAGCATAATCTCGCTCTCTGGGTTGACTTGGTGTTTGATTTAAGTAGATTACAATTGCTAATCCTGTAAAGAAAAATAGTAAAGCTACAATTCCAGCATCTTTTTGTGCTACTTTAAAATGCCAGAATGCGCCAATTAAACCCAAGATTAATGGTAAAAAGAATAATTGATTGTATGATTTGTTTTTAATGATACTTTCTGGCAAATCAGATTGATTACCTAATCTTAAAGCGTCAAGGAATTTAATACCAGAAAGCCAATTGCCATCTGTATAATTTCCAATTCCTTGCGAATCATTTTGCCTTCCCGCAAAATCCCAAAGGAAATACCTCATATACATAAATCCAACTTGATAAGTTGCAAACCACCCGAGATTAGTTGCGAAAGTTGGACTCTCTTGTGGACCAAGGTTCATCCAATCTCTATAAACAGCTGGGTGGTTAGAATCATCGCTGTACATTCTTGGGAAAATGGTATTTCTATCATAAACATAAGATTGCTTTTTACCTGCTATCTCATATTTAGTATCCCCTTTTCTATAAATATTACCATTGTCTTTAGTTTCGACAGGCTTTGAATCGAAATACTGACCATAAGCTAAAGGACGATCGCCGTATTGTTCCCTGTTTAAGTAACTCAGGAAAGAAAATGCGTTGTCTGGATTACTGTTATTTAAAGTTGGATTTGCTTTTGCTCTGACTACAATCATCACAAAGGAGCTATAACCAAAAATTATTAAAACAAAAGAGAGCATAACCATATTTAAAATTGGCTTCTTCTTTTTAATAGAGTAAATAATTAAATAAATGGTTAATCCCAACATCAATGCAATAAAGAAAATCACTCCTGATCCGAATCCTAATCCAAAACTATTCACAAATAATAGATCGAAATTGGCTGCAATTTTTATTAAATATTGAATGATACCATATTGTATAATAGCTAAAATAATGATACCAACCATTATTGCTGTTAATACACCTCTATTTGTTGTCTTTTTGGTTCTTCTTAAATAATAAACTAAAGCAATCGCTGGGATAGCTAATAAATTAAGTAAGTGAATTCCTATTGAAAGCCCCATTACATAGGCAATGAATAAAAGCCATTTATCAGCAAAAGGCTCATCTGCATGTGCATCCCATTTTAAAATAGCCCAAAAAACGATTGCTGTAGATAATGATGACATGGCATAAACTTCAGCCTCTACAGCCGAAAACCAAAAGGAGTCGGAGAAAGCGTAAGCTAATGCCCCAACCAAACCGGCACCCATAATTAAAATCAAATCAGTGCTATCTTCTGCGGTTTTATATTTTAATACTACTTTTCTTGCTAAAGCTGTTATCGACCAAAATAAAAACATAATTGTAGCACCACTTGCTAAAGCAGAGCTTATGTTAATACAATAAGCAACTTTTGTTGGATCACTCGCAAATAAACTAAATATCTTACCAATCATCAAGAACAATGGAGCCCCTGGTTGATGCACAATTTGTAGCTTGTAAGCTGCAGAAATAAACTCTCCACAATCCCAGTAACTAGCACTTGGCTCTAAGGTAGAGATGTAAACTATTGAAGCAATTAAGAAGGATAACCAACCTAACAGGTTGTTGATTCTTTTATAGGTCATTTTATTTTTAGTCTTTAAACGGTCGAAAATAACTAATTGAAATTAAATTACAGGTATTTTAACATTTATTAACCCCCAAGATTATCATTTTCCATTTAATATCGTGACAAAGATTTATTTTCTAAATAAATTTGCATCATTTAATTAATGACCCTATATTTGCATTCCATTTCAGGAAACGAATATTTGCTGAAATAAGATTGCCCGATAGTATAAAGGTAGTACAACGGTTTTTGGTACCGTCTGTCTAGGTTCGAATCCTGGTCGGGCAACAATTGAAATTCGGAAATTCAATGAGTTTCCGAATTTTTTATTTTAATCACTAAAATAAGAAGCGCATGCCCTCAACTTTTAACCGTGTAAAACTATTCTCTGGATCAGCAACCACTACGTTGTCTGAGAAAATTGCTGCGTCTTACGGAAAAGAGCTGGGAAAGGTGATTTTATCCCGCTTTTCTGATGGCGAATTTCAGCCTCATTATGATGAATCGATAAGAGGTTGTGATGTTTACTTGATCCAATCTACTTGCCAGCCAAACGATAACTTATTTGAACTATTGATGATGATAGATGCCGCTAAAAGGGCATCGGCACATTATGTTACCGCGGTAATTCCTTATTTCGGCATGGCTCGTCAAGATAGAAAAGACAAACCAAGAGTTGCCATTGGCGCTAAACTTGTTGCTAATCTTTTAACAGCTACGGGTATTCATCGCATCATGACCATGGATTTACATGCTGCTCAAATTCAAGGATTTTTTGATATTCCTGTTGATCACCTAGACGCATCAGTAATTTTTGTTCCTTATATTAAAAGCCTAGGACTTAAAAACTTAACGATTGCTTCACCAGACATGGGCGGCTCTTATAGAGCAAGAACTTTTGCAAAATATTTTAATGCAGAGGTAGTTATTTGTGATAAAAGACGAAAAAGAGCGAATGAAATCGAATCGATGTCTATCATTGGAGATGTAACCGGACAAGATATTGTGTTAATTGATGATATTTGTGATACTGCTGGTACCTTATCAAAAGCAGCAAGTTTAATTATGGAGAAAGGCGCTAATAGTGTTAGAGCCGTTTGTACTCATGCTGTTTTATCTGGAAATGCATATGCTGCCATTGAAAAATCAGACTTAACAGAGTTAATTGTAACAGATACGATTCCATTAAAACACAGTAGCTCAAAAATAAAAGTATTATCAACAGCAGATTTATTCGCTAAGGCAATTGCTAGTGTAAATGAACATGCATCAATAAGTGAACTTTTTAAAATTTAACAATTAAATAAATAAACAATGAACACAATCGCAATTAGCGGTTCTCCAAGAGAGAACGTAGGGAAACGCGACGCAAAGGAATTGCGTTACACAGGTAAAGTACCAGCCGTATTGTACGGTGGAAAAGAGCAAATTCATTTTGCAATTGATGCTCCGGCATTGAGAGACTTAGTTTATACTCCAGAAGTCAACCTTGTTGATCTTGAAATTGGTGGTAAAACAACTCAAGCTATCATGCAAGACATTCAATTTCATCCATTGACTGAAAAAATCCTTCATATAGATTTCTTACAGTTATTTGATAAGAAAGAAGTAACTATTGAAATTCCAGTAAAATTAACTGGAACTTCTCCAGGTGTAAAAGAGGGTGGTAAATTAGTTCAAAAACTTCGTAAGCTAAAAGTTAAAGCTTTACCAAAAGATATGCCTCAGTATGTTGAAGTATCTATAGATGACTTAACTGTTGGTAAATCAGTAAGAGTTCGTGATTTAAAGCCAAAAGGATATTTAATTACAAACGTACAAGAAGATACTGTAGTTTCTGTAATTATGTCTAGAGCATTAAAACAAGCAGAGCAACAAGCTTCAGTTGTTAAGAAATAATTTTTCAGGACGAGACATTTTTAACAAAAAAGGCT
>JAHJVW010000093.1 GCA_018828585.1 Bacteroidota bacterium | reverse complement strand
CTTTTTGAATGCCGGACACAGTCCTTGGTTTTTATATTTAGATTTAAGTGACCCTTCGGAACACTTAAACCAGTTGGGGTCTTTTGTGTCTTCTTTTGAAAACCATGAGCAAGAACAATTAGTTTACCTTTGTCGAAAAAACAAAAAATCCTAAAAATGTCGCTACCAGTTTGAACTCTAATTTCATAAAGTCCTTCTGTATTTTCGAGATGTTTAAGATAAGTTTCGGGAACTCTTTGCAAATCTTCAATCAATTCGAAAGTCCAAACAATTTTGGCTTTTACCTTTTTGGATTGCTTGTCGAAAAAGTCCTGAAAGTAATTCTTGAAAAAGATAATCTTCCTATGTTTCTGATTTTATTCCACAAAACAAAGATATGAAAGTTTACCTAAAGTGAAACAATTCGATTTGAGTTTTTTGTAATGGCGTTCGGCTAAAACGCCCTATAACGTTTAGTATAAGAGCAGTGGCGGATTTAAATGCACTTACTTTTCTGATAGCAATATACTTAATTAAAAGCAATCGCGGTTCAAGTTTGCACCTGAACCGCGATTGCTTTTATACATTGTTACCAGCTTTCTCTTCTGTCCAACCTAGTGTTCCACCACAAAGCCAAAATGCGCTATACTTGTTTAGTTGCAATATTTCAGATGCTTTAATTGACCTTCCACCCCCTTTTCCGCAAGCAGTTACATAAAGTTTGTCTGTGGGAAGTTCTTTAATTCTCCTTTCAAGTTCATTGAGTGGAATATGGATAGAATTAACGATATACCCAGTTTCTCGTTCTTCTTTAGTTCTTACATCAATGATTGTATAATTTTTCTTTTTTTGAATATCTTCCTTTGAAATACAACTTGTGTTAGTTTTCATTCTTGCTTTGATGATAATTGCAGATATTAAGGTAAGTACTCCAATAAACACAATTGAACTATTTATGTTATAGGCATCTGCTATTAAACCTGTTAATATTGCTCCAATTGCATAACCTAAATCTCTCCATAATCTAAAAATTCCAATACTTTTTGCTCTATCAATTGGATTTGTGTTTTCAGCAATAGACGCTAAAAAAGTAGGGTAAACCATTGCTGTTCCCCAACCTAAAATTGAAGATAGAATGATATACTGATACATATTATTAGCAAAAACAAATAATAAAAGCGTAATAGCTTGTAGGAGCATCCCCCAAAACAACATTTCTTTTTTAGGGTGTTTATCAGCCATTTTTCCAGTAAATAATTGCCCTATTCCCCAAACGGCAGGATATATTGCTGTAATTATTCCTATTTGCTCTATGGTGAAGTTTTTACTTGCTAATAATAATGGAAAAATACCCCAAACCATTCCATCATTTAGGTTGTTAATTAGTCCTGCTTGTGAAACAGAGCCTAAGTTTTTGTTTTTCCAAGTTGTATCCAGAAAAATATTGTTTAACAAAGGAACGGTACTCGATTTTGATTCTTTAGCTACGTGATGTTTAGTATCTTTAATAAAAAAGATGCTGAAAATTAAACCTAATATGACTAGAATAATTCCAATATAGAAAGGGTAAGGTCTTAAACCATATACACTGGCAATCCAACCTGTTAAAAAGGCTACAATTGCGACTGACAAGTAACCTGCAAATTCATTTAGTCCCATTGCAAAACCACGTTGCTTATCTCCAACTAAATCAATTTTCATCACAACTGTACTGCTCCAAGCCAAACCTTGATTAATTCCTAATAGAATATTGGCAATTATTATCCAGTTCCAGTTTGGGGCAAACATTAATATAAAAGGAATTGGTGTTCCAATTAACCAACCTAGGATTAATAGTTTCTTTCTACCATATTTATTTGCTAATGCACCTGCAAAATAATTGGCAAGTGCTTTGGTAACGCCAAAAACAATAATGAATGATAATATTGCTGTTTTTACAACTAACCCAAATTCTTTCTCGGCTATTTCAGGAAGAATGGAACGTTCTAAACCAACCATACCACCAACAAAAGCATTTACAATAACCAGTAATGTAAATTGTTTCCAATTTTCTTTCAATCCTAACTTTATATCATCCATATTCTTTGATTTATTACAAAAGTCAGGAAGAATAAAAAGAAAATACTTTACAAATGTTAAATAATTACTTTTTTGCTCTGATTCTACTCAGACTCACTTGTGTGATTCCTAAATAAGAAGCAATAAACTTTAATGGTACTCTTAGGATAGTTTGTCTGGATTGATTTAATAAGTTATGATAACGCTCTTCTGCTGTATGAAATTGAATACTTTCAACTCTGTTAACTAATTCTACATAAGCATTTTCATATATCTTCCTAAACAATCTATCAATATCAGGATGTTGATCATATAAATCAAATAGTTTGGAGGAATTAATGGCAATTAACTCTGAATTCTCAATAGCTTTAATTCCTTTACGTGAAGGTTCTGTTTTGAATAAACTATCTGCTCTAGCAACAATTGAATTTTCAAATTCAAAACTTTCTATTATTTCAATGTCCTCTTTAAAATAATAGATGCATAACAATCCATTTTTAATAAAATAAATATTCCTACAAGTATGTCCAATTGGATGAAGGTTTGAGTTTTTTTTTACAGCTAATTCTGTACAAATTAATGAAATTGCTTTTTGGGATTTATCAGTCAAACGTTGAATACTATTTAGATATTCTAGTAACTCTTTCATTAATTATGGTTTGTTTTTTTAATTGCTGGTAACGTCAGTTTGTCTAAAAACCATCATTAGTTTTCAAACATAACTTTATATGGATAAATATAATCGATTTTGGGGCAGAAAAAACCAATCATTTTCGGGTTTGCTATTTTTTAAGACTGAAAAAACGATGTCGTATAAACGCTTAAAATAACCCCTCACAACGGCTAAAAAACAGACAAGCACCTTGAGGTACATTTTAAGCATTTCATGGCCGATGATATTGAATATCCCAACTCGTTTAAGTGTTCCTTTTTCAGGATCACTTAAATGCTTTTAAAAGCCGAGGACTCCGTCCGGTATAAGCCGATTATCTTTTTGAATGCCGGACACAGTCCTTGGTTTTTATATTTAGATTTAAGTGACCCTTCGGAACACTTAAACCAGTTGGGGAAGATCGGATACGGTTCAGGTAGCCGTAAATAAACAGTTTGAGCAGGTCGGAGGGATGGTAGGCAGGTCTGCCATTATCAATGTAGCTCATATCGAAACCATGATCAGACAAATTCACGGCATTTACAAAGAGATCAATCAGGCGGACCTCGTTGTCCTGTGCTATGGCCTGTTCCAAACAGAAAAATTCGGTCTGGCTCCTATCTTTTCCGGTGATGAATTTCATACCTGAAAATACAAAAATAACCACTCAAAACTGCCAAAACTTATTCTTTTTTGTGGAAAACTGAACGGAGGTTTTTAGACGGTTTGCAAATTTGTGTTGTAATGGCATAGTAAGCAAAAACTTGTCTGCCCGTATAAATTTAGTTAATTGCGATGAAATAACATAAAGCAGTTCAGCCATTATAATACAAATTTGTGGTTATAGCCAGTATTGTTTTTTCTTAAACTTGAAGAGTCAATTTTAAGTGTCCGCCTAAACCTTTCTGAATGATTTTCATTAAGGTAGAAAGTCTAATGTCGGATGCGTCATTTTCAATTCTTGAAATATAAGATTTGTTAGTTCCGCACTTTTCAGCGAGTTGTTCTTGGGTCATGCCTAATTTTGTTCGGGCTTCTTCAAGTAATGCACCAAGTCTGAAAGCTTCAAATTGTTGCTCCCATTCTTCTCTTTTGGGATTCCCTTTTGTTCCGTATTTTTTGTCAAGGATTTCGTCTAATGTTGTGATGTTCTTTTTAGTTGTCATTTTGATATTCCTCCATTATTTTAAGTGCCTTTTCGATTTCTTGTTTTGGTGTTTTTTGACTTTTCTTTTGAAAACCGTTTCCTAAAACGACTAAATTTCCTTTGTCAAAAAAAGAAAATATTCGGTAAATATTGCTTCCCGCTTCAACACGGATTTCATAAAGTCCTTTTGTTCCTTGGATATGCTTGAAAAACTTTTCAGGAACTTTCGGAGTAACTTTAATCAAATTTAAAGTCCATTCGATTTTTGCCTGTACCTTGTCGTTTTGACTTTCATAAAAGTCGAGGAAATAGTTTTTGTAAGCAATTACTTGTCTTTCATTATTCACAAAACAAAGTTAACTAATCAGACAACAAATTCAAAATGTTTTCTAGTCGATTCTGTCGGGTAGTATTGGCTATAACATTTACAAGTTTGCGTTGTGCCCGAATAAACAGCACTTCTTTGTCGCCCAAGTACTAATGTAAATAAAAAGCAGAACAGAACAAGAACCACGTTGCCCGGGCATAATGCAAACCTGATGTTATAGCCAGTGCTTTTTATAGTTCGATTGATATTTTCACCTTTCCCCCTAAACCCTTTTCTACAATGTCAAATAGAGTTTTTAAGGTCAGATTACTTCCGTTATTCTCAATTCTCGAAATGTATTCTCTTTTTCTGTCGACTAGGTCAGCTAATTCCGATTGAGTCAGATGTTTGTCTTCTCTTGCTTTACGGAGCAGAACCCCGATTTTGAAGCTCTCGAAGTCTCTGTAAAATTCATCTCGTCTCTCAGTGCCCTTAAGTCCGTAAACTGCATCTTTTATTTCTTTCCAACTTTTAGTTTCCATTTTCTTTCTCTTTTATATATTCGGTCATTAAACGAAGAGCTTTTTCGATTTCATTCTTTGGTGTCTTTTGAGTTTTCTTCTGAAAACCATTCAGCAAAATAACCAATCTGTCATTGTCGAAAAAACAGAAAACCCACCAAATATTTGAGCCTAGTTGAATTCTTGCTTCATAAAGAAAGACCGTTGGTACCAACTAAGAATTTCAGATAATTCGATGGAATCCTTTCCAAAGTTTCAATAGCTTCAATTATCTTAAAAATTTTGTCCTGAACCTTTTTCGGTTGGTCGGTTAGAAATTTCTCAAAATAATCTTTAAAAGCTATAACTTCTCTTACTTTCATTAAAACAAAGGTAACTTATAAGTTACTAAAATTTAAATTTTATTTGTCTAAAAGTCATTATGATGAATTGGTCAGGGAAGGTTGCTAGGTTCTTAGCATTTTTTGTAACGGTTTACAGCTAAAAGAAGTGGCTGATTTGGAACACCAAACTGTCTATACACACAATGTTTATTAGTTGCACAACTGTTTATATTCGCATTTCCCCTTCCATTTTTTTTTGCTGCTGTTAGCGGTAGTGCTTTATTTTTTCTTTCCCTTAGCTTTGTCGTTAAAGTTCAAACACAAAGTTAACCAATATTCAAAATCTTTCTTTGTTTTAAATCCGTCTTTGCTCACATAACAATAGCCTTTATATTCTCTCCCTTTCATAATCATTGGTTGAAAACCCTTTCTTTCTGATACTTTGTCTTGAAAGTCTGGGTCAAAGCGACACATCAGATTGTCGTTACTTATATTTACGCACATTTTACCATTAATCATAAAGGTCAGTCCACGAAACATTTTCTTTTCTTCTATTTTTAAGTTTGGTTTCGTTAGAAGAAATTCTCTTATTCTGTCTGCAAGTTCAATGTTGTATGCCATTGATAAACTATGGTTTCAAGCTTGTCATAAAAGTCAACGTGTCAAAGTAAAGTGTAAGTGAATGTAGTTTACCATTTTTTACTGTCCAGTTTTCAGAAACATTGCCGTTAATTTTAAATCCGTTTGGAAATACAAAATCATAATTTCCAATAACACTAGCTTTGTCGCCTTCCACTATCATTTGTTTTACTTTCATCACTTCAAAACGTTGTGAAAATCGCTTTATGATTTCAATGTAGGCTTGTTTTCCAACTACAGGTTTAATGTTGTTCATGTCGCCACCGACATATTCAAAATCGTCACCAATTACACTTTCCCAATTAGCCTTTTCTGCAAAGCCTTTGTAATAAATTTCAAGAAGTTGTCTTGTTATTGTTTGATTATCCATTTTATTAGATTTTTGTATTAAATTTGTTGTTGCAAATTGCAAGTACAAATATAAAAAGATATTGCAAACTGCAACAACTTTATTTTATGAATAAAAAAAGGTCAGATTGCCCAATAAGTTGTTCCCTTGATATTTTCGGGGACAAATGGTCGCTTTTAATAATTAGGGACGTAATGTTGAGGGGTAAAGTGTCGTTTAGTGAGTTTTTAGCTTCTGAAGAAAAAATTGCTTCAAACATTTTGGTTAATAGATTAGGTGTTCTTGAAGCGGAAAACATTGTCGTCAAAGAGGTGTCTCCTCTAAATAAGTCAAAGTTCATTTATAGTCTTACACAAAAAGGTGTCGATTTATTACCCATTGTCATTGAGATAATGGATTGGGGCGCAAAATATAATGCAAACTGTCCACGAAAAGAGCTTGGCAAAAAAATCAAAAAAGATAAAACTGCTGTCATTAAGGAGTTAAGTCAGTCGTTAATGACAAAAGTCAAATAGTTCTTCTGTTGGTGTCAAATTATTGGAAGGAAGCCGTTACAGCATTACCGCTAACGGCAGTTTTTCTAAAAACCATCATTAGTTTTCAAACGTAACTTTATATGGATAAATATAATCGATTTTGGGGCAGAAAAAAACAATCATTTTCGGGTTTGCTATTTTCTAAGACTAAAAAAGCGATGTCGGATAAACGCTTAAAATAGCCACAAACAACGGCTAAAAAACAGGCAAGTACCTTAATGGAATTGCCATACTTTTTTAGTGGCGCTCCAACGGGCATCACCCAGTTTTTTTAAACGAGCAATAAGATCCGGCTGATTGTCAAACCATACGGCTATCCGTTCTTGATTACGATGGTGAATAAATGCCGCTTTATATTCCATTTTTGGTAGATGATGAAATCCTTAACTAAAACTAAAGAAAAAATACTTCTTCTACAACAATTTATACCTACCAAAACAAAACGTTGTGATTATCATGTTCGAGTGCTTTTACTTTCTTTTAGAAATACCCCTGTTTCTAAAAGCTTTCTAAAAGAAGGTTCCTATAAAGCCCCCATCATTATTAATTTTAAACTAAAAAATGCAATAGAAATAAACACCAAACGCGGCGAACTTTACGCCCGCTGCGGTAAAAATTTTAAATAACATTTAGGGATAAAGTCAATTCCCGAAATTAAATGTAACAAAAGGCAGTAAAATACTTTTTTATTGTAAACGTATTTCAGTATAGGACAGATAAGCTTGGGTTCGCCATCCTTTCACTCATCCTTCGTTAAAAGACGAAGGATGAGCGAAGCTGATATGAAGCAGAGCACACCTCAACACGAACACGAAAAAAACTATTATCCGTCTTTAACCGATTATATACGGATATAAATGATTAACATCCGACTCAGTTTCTCAACGCTCCACACCTTTGTATCGTCGGTTCGGCATGGTGTCGCACTGTTCGTTAATCAAGTATTTACATTTTAATTTTAAGATCATGAGTAATTTAAGAAACAGCGTTCGTTTAATTGGATTTTTAGGCAATGCACCAGAAGTAAAAGAGTTTTCAAAAACTAAAAAAGTAGCCCGTATGAGTATTGCAACCAACGACAGCTACAAAAACGAAAAAGGCGAAAAAGTAGAAGAAACACAATGGCACAACCTAGTGCTTTGGGATAAACAAGCAGAGATTGCAGCGAAGTATTTAATCAAGGGTAGTGAAGTTGCTGTAGAAGGGAAATTGGTTAGCAGAAGCTATACCGATAAAGACGGCATCAAACGTTACGTGACAGAAATTGTAGTGGCAGAGTTTGTGATGTTGGGTAAAAAATAATCACCATCCTAAATTAAACAGCCTTTGAACTTAAAACTTAAAGGCTGTTTGATTTATATAATTTTTGCATTCTTCAAATAAATGGTATGGTCGGCCTCTAAAGTTTTAGCCACAATGGTATGGATGACTTCATCTAGCTCTTTTGTGGCATATGCTAAATACTCAATCACCTGAGCGTTATCTGATTGATTTTCTTGGTCAAACAAACTGATTAACCCTAAAATACTAGTAACGGGTCTCCTCAAATCATGCGAGCTAATTTGTGCAATCTCTTTCAATTTCTCATTTTGTTGGATGATAGATAATTCCCTTAATTTTAGATCATTTACATCTTGCATGGATCCAATCATATTTAATGGATTTAGGTCTAAATCATATCTTAAAACAGCCCTATCAACTACGTGTTTATACGTTCCGTCTTTACATTTGAATCGGTAGTCTGCCGACCAATTCTCAATCTGATGTGCCTTAACACGCTCCATTTCACTAAGAATTTTATTCCTGTCTTCAGGATGTATGTTGTTGTCCCACCAGGTTAAATTCTCATCAATTTCTTTCTTCTGATAGCCAAATAGCTTAAATACATTATTATTCCAAAAAACCTCATTAGTTTTAAAATTAAAATCATAAATCACATCATTGGTCGCATTAGAAACCATTTCATACCTAGAATTGCTGGTCTGTAGCATATTCTCTTTCAAATTGTCTTCAATCAGCAATCTGATGAAATTTGATATTCGGTTGATGGTGATAAATTCTTTTTCTCCTGGTTTACGATTTTCTTTATAATAGATGGCAAAAGTTGCCAAAACCTGAAGTTCTTTAGTGCTAATCACAGGGACAGACCAACAAGATTTAAATCCATGTGGCAAAATAAACCCTTTGTAATTACGCCACAGTTCATCTGTTTCAATATCCTCAACAATGACCGTTTTTTTAGTGTAAGCCGCAGTACCACATGATCCTTCTTTTGGTCCAATCTTACTCCCATCTAAAATATTAAGGTAACTTTCTGGAATTCTTGGAGCTGCTACATGGTATACTTTTGAATCTTCAATTCTTAGAATCGTAGTGTACATATCAGGATAAATTTGCTCTATCCCTTCTAACAACTGCGTCATTAATTCACCAAAGGAATACTGATCCTCGATGTGGCGTTCTAATATCTGAACCTCTAACTCCTTTGTTTTATTTTCGAAAACCTGATGAGTAATTTCCCTACTTAAGATGATTAAATTCTGCTGATAAGGAATCCCAATCAGTTTAAACCACTTTTTTAAGGTGGGTGCATAAACATCAAAGCTCACCAGCTTTCGTTCATCAAAAGCTTTATAAAATTCTTGATAAAAAATACTCTCCTTTGTCTTTGGGAATAAGGTGAGGAAATTAAGATGAATCAGCTCGTCCAATGATCGTTCTAAACCTTTTTCCGCGGTTTTATTGCAATAAATGATATTCCAACTTTCATCCAGCACCAAAAATCCTTCATTTAATGCATCCACTAATAATCCTATATATCTAAAATTTAAACTATTTATTTTAAAATCTTTTAAACCTATTTTTTTTCCAGTAAAAAGGTATTGCTTATGCTCAGCATCATAATTTAAAGACCAAAAAACATGATTTTTACTTGTGCCAATTGTAGTAGAAAAATTTTTAGAAACTCCATTTTTAGGATTTAAATGATCATCAATAACCTCCTTTGGAATAAAATCAATAATAGACCTGTTTAAAGTTTCAGAAAGTGAATATGCTACTTTGAAGTGTTTATTGGCGTAATTGATTATGAGATTTGAGTCACAGATACATAACAAATCGCTACTTAGCTCTTCATAAAAATCACGAATTTCATGCGAGGGGTAGCTGCTCATTAATTTTCAAATTGAATTTTATTAATGAAAAGGTAAAAAAATAAAAACTAAAAAACAAAATCTTTTCGCTGATAAGTCCCTGGCGATGCGTGATCGCCTTCTTCGAAATCAAAATTTACAAAATTAACTCCTGAAATCTGCGTGAAAGAGTACGTTGCTTCTGCCATATAAATTTTCGAACCCATGTCTCCGCTTTCTCTGGTCATGTAGGTGGCCTCGGGTATTTTGACAAAAATAGTATCGGTTTGCTGCTTTAAAAAAACCATTCTAATTTCTGGGTACTTTTTATTTAAGGATTTGGTCACATTTTCCGCATCTAAATCTTTATTATCTACCAAACTGCTGGGCTGAATATGAATCTTCTGGGTTGCCGAATCCACTTTTACAGACCAAGGCGTTTCTGCAATTTGTGCTGGTTTTGAAGTTTCCTTTGTTAACGGAACAACCTTTTCTTGTTCAGCTTCGGATGCTGTCTTTTGATTATCCTGTGTGCAGCCAACAAAAAGAATGATGGCGAATAAATAGACTGTTTTTCTTTTCATGATTTATGGTGTTGAAAGTGCAACAGGCAAAATTTTTCCATTAAAAAAACGATGTCCTGTTAACGCAAAACTGGCAATGTATTGTCCCATTTCAAAAGCCTGTACTGGGGATTGATAACCCGGAAAAGCTTGTTCTAACATTTCTGTTTGTGCCGAGCCCAAAGCCAAGCAATTTACGCTGATTTGATCTTCGACCAGTTCTTGCGCCAAACATTCTGTCAATGTGTGTAAAGCTGATTTACTGGCAGAATATGCCGACAAACCTGGGAATTTAGCGCTTCCTTGATAACCACCCATCGAGCCAATATTAACGATATGGGATTTTTTTGTCATCAACGGCGTTAAAGCCTTAATCATCCTAAAATGGCCCATCACATTCATGTGAAACATTTCTACCATGTCCAACTCCCCCGTTTCCTTAAAAGGCTTATTGATAAGTTTTCCTGCATTATTAATTAAAATATTAAAATCCCCCCAAACTTGTTTTACAAAATCTATTAAGGCAGTTAGGTCATCATTTAAAATGTCGAAAACAATCGCAAATATTTTAGCATCGGGATGAAGGCTTAAAGTAATTTTCTGTAAGTTCTCTAGCTTTTCTTTAGAACGGGCAAGGGCGATTACCTCATGACCTTTAACGGCCAAATCAATGGCAGTCTCGAAACCAATTCCGCTACTGGCACCAGTGATAATTACTTTTTGTGGGACTTGTTGATCTTCTAATGAAGTAGTTTGCATAAATTATTCTTGTATAATTAACTGTGTAACAGGGTTGGCAATTAAAGCCAAGCCATCGTTAATCAATTTCTTTAACTCGGGTTCAACCGCCGCTTTCATCTGTAAGTAAATCCTGATTTCTTTACTTAATCTTTCTTGCTCTTGATGTTGCTCTAATATCTCTAAAATTTCTAAAGCACACAACCAATCGTCTCTAAATTTATCTTTTAAGACCTCAAAAACCTGATGGAGACCTGCCAATTGCTGTTGATTTTCTCTGCAATCTCTTACTTTTTGGTACAGCTGATGTAAAGCTTTTTGCTTGTCAGAAAACTCTAATTTGATGGTCTGAGTGGTTGATACGTGAGGAATTTCTTCATAAGCATCTTTATCTGCAGCACCACAAAAAACCGAAACAATCTTTTCTCCTACCGCCATGTCATAAACACCCCAATCGGGTTGGAAAATTATTTGTCCGTTATCACCTTTTGCGGTACAATCCTCAAAACTGATGAGTAAAACCTTTTCTTCTTTAATTAAAATACCCTTTACTTTTCCGCTGATGCTGATGCCGCTTTCAAAATGAAGATTTACTTTTTCATTGATAATGATGCCTGCATTTGTTAAATCGTCTTGATTAAAATTTTCCAAAGCTTTAGCCGAGTTTTTCAATTTCCCAACCGGAGAACTGAATCCATCTTGATGGACCTCTTTCCCATGGCCAACCAAGGTTTTATTTTGATGGCTTAAAGCTGATAGACCTGTAGTTTTAATAAATAACAAATCATCATTTTTACTCAATCCGATATCTGTAAAAACACCAGTCACTTGCAAACCAGAAGAATAAACTGCCGTACAGGGATTTTTAGATTCTATCGCTTTCAGCACACTTTCGGCGCCTCCTTTTCTAAAGCTCATGGTATTGGCGAAAGCCTCTAAAACATCAATTAAATTTTGGAAGGTTGGCGTCACAAAAAGCTGAGGTTGCTCTTTAGTAATGTCATAAGAATAATTTACTGTATCTAAATTATACGGTAATTTCTTTACCCCTTCCTGCATGCAGTTAACGCTTTCGCCGATAGAAGAAAGCAAACCTGCACCGTAGATTTTAGGATTTTCAAGTGTCCCGATTAAGCCATATTCAACCGTCCACCAGTGTAAACGACTGAGTAAAGCCATTTCTGAAGGATCTCCCAAATTATCCTGACAAAATTCTACTTTTTTCTGCGCCTTTTTAATATCTGCTAAACTCGCATTTGCATCTTCCTTTAGGATAGAAAGTCTTCGAATGGCTTCATAAAGCTCATGATCCTTAGAGGAAAACATGGCCTTTGCGCCAATTGAACCAAAATAACTTAGGTAGTTATTGTAATCCGTATCTGCAATAATGGGTGCATGCCCTGCCGATTCGTGAATAATATCTGGAGCGGGCGTATAAGCAATATGATGAATTTGACGAATATCTGCAGCAATCACCAAAACCCGATAAGACTGATATTCCATAAAAGCAACTGGAGGAATAAAGCCGTCAACGGTAACCGCTCCCCAACCAATTTTACCCAAATTGTCATTCATGGTTTGTAAGTCGGGAATACTTTCGATGCTCAAACCCGCTCTAGACAAACCTTTGATATAAGGATAATAAGCAACATCCTTTAAGTAGCTATAATTTTGGCGCATCACATAACGCCAAACAGAATGATCTATAGGTGTATATCTTTCGTACTGCTGATCAACTATATATTGCCTTAAATGCTTTGGAAGATTCTTTACTTGTGGATTATTAAAATCATTTATCATCTAAATCGAATTTATGGTTTTAGGTAGTTTATGCAAAGTAACTAAACAAAATTTATTATTGTTTTCTTTATTCAAACTTTTTAATCATTTCAAAACTTTACAATTAAACCTTTATAAAAATTTGTTTTCTTTCAGTTAAAGATGTTTAGGCTTAGCGTAAAACCGATCAAATTTATTTAGACTTTTTAGTTTAGCTAATTTCAATCCCTAAAATTCTTTATATTTGAAAACAATGGGTTTTCTCTTTCCTGAGTTCTTATTTGCGTGGTTACTGATGGCCATTCCGGTGATCATCCACCTCTTCAATTTCAGGAAATTCAAAAAAGTTTATTTCACCAATGTGGCCTTTTTGAAAGAGGTTGAATTACAAACCTCGTCTGTACAACAACTAAAGGAACGTTTAATTTTAGCCAGCCGAATGTTGGCTATTTTCTTTTTAGTATTGGCTTTTGCACAACCTTATCTCAAATCTAAAACATCAGCGCAAGCCTTCAAAAAAGCCGTAGTCAGTATTTATTTAGATAATTCTTACTCTATGGAAGCGGTAAATAAGAATGGCACTTTGCTGGATGAAGGCAAAAGAAAGGTCAAAGAAATAGTTGACGCTTATTCTTTGAATGATCGTTTTCAGCTCATTACCAATGATTTTGAAGGCAAACAACAACGTTTACTGGATAAAAAAGAAGTGTTAGATGAATTAGAGAATGTCAAGATTTCTCCCTTGACTAGAGATTATCAGACCCTAGTTAACCGACAGCAGGAAGTTTTATTAAAAGAACAAGGCGTAAAAAGAGCCGCTTATTTATTATCCGATTTTCAAAAGCAAAGCGACTTAAAAAACACATTAAAAATCGACACCAGCATTCAACTTAACGTGGTTCAGTTAATCGCAAACGAGCTTCCAAATATTTCGATAGATACGGTTTATTTTCTTTCTCCAATCCATCAGCCGCAAGCAAATGAAAGCTTGGTTTATAAAGTCAGTAACCATTCTGATAAACAAGTAAAGCAAATTCCAATCCAGCTCAAGATAAACGGAGCACAAAAAGCTTTAGCAAATTTAGATATTGATGCTCAAAAAGAAGTTTTAGATACTTTAGCGTTTTCGGGATTAAATGCGGGCTGGCAAGAAGCCAACATTCAATTAAAAGATTATCCTATTACCTTTGACGATCAATTGCAATTTGTTTTTGAAGTGAAGAGTACACTGCCCATTTTAGGTGTTTATCAAAATAGCCCATTCAAAAATTTCAGTGCCGCTTATCAAACCGACCCTTTCTTCAAGTTCCAAGAAGTTAACGAATCCCAAATCAACTATTCTGGATTAGATACCGAACAACTCTTAGTTTTAGAAAACTTAAAAACTATTTCTGATGGTTTGGCTCAGCAACTGAAACTATATGTAGAAAAGGGAGGGAATTTGAGTGTTTTTATTCCAGCCAATGCCGATTTAAATAGCTATCAAAAAGCTTTTCAGAGTTTCGGTATCGATTATCCAACGGCTTTAAAAAAGCAAGATATCAAAGCGACAACTTTAAATATTCAACATCCGTTTTTCAAAAATATCTTTGATCGCTTACCAAAAAACCCCGATTTACCAGCGAGTTCAGCATATTTCGAATCGAGTAACCTCACCAAAACAACCAAGCAAGTTTTGATGGATGGCGAAGGAAATTCACCTTTATTGAGCTTATATCCAACAAAAAAAGGCAACATTTTTATCAGTTGGATGCCTCTTGAAAATGACCTATCTAATTTTAGCCGACATGCACTTTTTTTACCCATACTTTTTAAGATGGCTTTTTCGGGGAGGCAGGAAAAATCGCTCTTTTACACTTTAGGGCAAAATAACAACATTGATTTAAAAGGCTTAAATCTTCCTGAGAATGAAATCATCAAAATAAAAAATAAGCAAAGCGAAATCATACCCGAGTGGCGTCAAAGCCCAGCAGGTGCAGTCCTTTACTTTGCCGATCAAATTAAAAGTGCGGGGTTTTACGATGTGATTTATCAAAATAAAATCATTGATAAAATTGCTTTTAACGAGAGCAGAAAAGAATCAGACAGGCAGTTTTATAGTGATAAAGAAATTGAAACTGCTTTAGGAATCAAACAAAAAAATATATTCAACGGAGCTGCTGCACCACTTAATCAACAAATTAAAGAATCAGATTTAGGTTCGTCCTTATGGAAAGTTTGCCTAATTTTGGCTATTATGTTTTTAATAGCAGAAATTCTGTTAATCAGGTTTTTTAAGAAATCAATTTCTAAACCCTTAAATGCTTAATCTTAACAATGTCTTCAACCCTACTCATCAAATCTTGTACAATTGTTCATCCACAATCTCCTCATCATTTAAAGGTGATGGATGTATTAATTGAGAAAGGAAAAATTACAAAAATAGCTTCGAATATTTCTTTCGACGGAAAAAATTTTGACGGAAAAGGAAAGTTTTTGGCGCCCGGTTTTTTTGATTTAAATGTAAGTTTAGGAGAACCAGGTTTAGAAACTAAAGAAGATTTCGAGACGGGTACCAAAGCCGCAATGGCCGGAGGATTTACTGGTTTAGCAGTGATGCCACATAACCAACCAACAACAGACTCTAAATCGCAGGTCGAGTACATGATCAATAAAGCAAAAGGAAATTTAGTGGACATTTTCCCTTACGGGACGATTTCACAAAAAAGAGAAGGTAAAGATCTGTCCGAAATGTTCGATATGACGCAATCCGGAGCGATAGCTTTTACAGATGGTGACCAACCTGTGCAAGATGCTGGCTTAATGGAGCGGGCTTTATTATACGCCAAAGGATTTGATGGATTGGTACTTTCTTATCCTGATGACCAATCGATTTCTGGCAAAGCAAAAATGAATGAAGGTGCCATGAGTACATTACTAGGAATGAAAGGAATACCGAATTTAGCCGAAGAGTTAATGGTAGTGAGGGATTTATATCTTGCCGCTTATACCGAGTCTAAAGTTCATTTTTCTACCATTTCTACAGCTCATGCTGTGGAACTCATTAAAGCAGCAAAGAGAAAAGGCACTAAAGTAACGTGTGATGTGGCCGCCCATCATTTAGTTTTAACCGATGAAGCAGTAGCAGATTTTGACAGCAATTATAAAGTAAAACCACCGCTACGTACCAAAACAGATGTTGAAGCACTGAGAAAAGGATTGAAAGAAGGGATTATTGACGCGGTTGTATCACAACACGCCCCCCAGGAAATTGAATTTAAAGAAGTGGAGTTTGAGATTGCCAAATATGGAATCATTGGTCTGCAAACTGTTTTACCATTACTTTTTAAAGCTGGCTTCACCGCCGAAGAGATCGTCACTAAACTTTCCATCGCACCACGAAAAATTTTAGGACTAGCAATACCAGAATTGAAAGAAGGAGAAATTGCCAATTTAGTATTGTTTGATAAGAGTGAATGGCTTTACAATGAGGACAGTAATTTCTCTAAATCAGCCAATACTCCTTTCTTAAATCAAACATTAAATGGAAAAGTTTGGCTAACTTGTAATAATCATCAAGTTTACGCATCTAATTAAACAGAAAACATGGACGAGAAAGTACAACACGCACTAGATAACTTATTTAACACATTTTCGGCTTTAGAAAATGTCTCCGGGCAAGCTGCTTTCAATAAAGTTACTCCCATTTTTAATGGCGATGAGGATTTTATGAGCAAAGTTTTATCATTGGATCAGGTTTTCGATGATTTCCCTCAGTTGGACCCCATCAGAGAATTGGCTTTTGATCTTTTATTGATTAATTTCTTTGCAGAAGATACCAAGAAACTAGATGAGGACTATTTGGATTCGCCAGAGTGGGAGAAAATTGAAGAAGAAACCTTAGACCGAGGAACCGAACTCTTAAATCTACTTTTATACCTAAAAGAATGTGAAGACGAAGAAATTGAGCCTTCTTTAGATGATTATTTAAAAGAGTTTTTATTAGTTGAGGAGGATGAATTTCAAGATGAACATCGCATTTACGAGGATGTTATTTCTAATCAGATTTTAATGGAAAGTAGTTTAGAAGAAATTGCTCGAGTTTCTAACAGTTTAGATCCTGAATCAGAAATGAGGGAGATTTTTTATCCGTTAATGGCTTTCTTTTTTGATACAAAACCATCCAAAGAATATTTAAAGAAATTCCAAGAATTAAGTGAAGATGCTGCTTTTGATACCGCAGTTCTAGAAATGATTCTGGGTTTTCAAAAATAAAAGATTAATCAAACCTTAAAATAAAATGGAGAATTTAAACAAAAATGCGATTAACAATGGCGTAATTATTGCCATCATTAGTATTGCAATTCAAGTAATCATGTATTATGCTATGCCATCCTTATTTGGTTCATTTGCGACTGGAATTGGGATTTGGGCTATTCTTTTGATTATCTATGTCTTGTTAACAATAGATTTAAGAAAAAAGATTGGTGGTTTTTGGTTATTTAAAGATGCTTTAAAAGGTATATTTTTAATGTCATTTATCGCAAATGCAGGTTCAGCTATTTTTACTTTCATTTTTTACAAATTTATAGAGCCAAATGCTTATGATAAAATTGTTGGTTTTGTTACGGAAGGATTAACTGCTACTTACGAAAAAATGGGCATGAGCCAAGATAAAGTTGACGAAGCGATCACTCAAGTAGAGAAAAGTTTAAAAACTCAATTTCAACCAGACATATTGGATTTCTTGAAAAGTTTAGGGATTGCCATTTTAGTTGGTTTTGTGATGTCATTGATTTTTGCGGCCATTTTTAAAAAGAGTCCTCCAATGTTCGCTCCAGCAGAAGAAGTTGAATCATAAAAATAATTTATATTTGACCAGTTCAATTTATTTAAAACGCTTAATGTTTAACATAAAGCGTTTTTTTATTGAAATCAAACATGAGCCTTTAGATTTTTAGCTTGGGGCATTTAGCTTAAAAAATGGATATTTCTGTTGTTGTACCCGCATATAATGAAGTTGAGTCTTTACCCGAGTTAACCGCTTGGATAAAAAATGTGATGCATCAACATCAATTTTCTTACGAAGTGATTTTAGTGGATGATGGTAGTCATGATGGCAGCTGGAACAAAATAGAAGAACTCAAAGAAAAAGACTCCGCCATAAAAGGGATTAAATTTAGAAGGAATTATGGTAAATCAGCTGCTTTAAATGTAGGCTTTGCTGCTGCAAATGGGGATGTAATCATTACTATGGATGCCGATTTACAGGATTCACCTGATGAAATTCCAGAATTGTATAGAAGAATCAAAGAAGAAAAACTAGACTTGATTTCTGGCTGGAAAAAGAAGCGTTTCGATCCCCTTACCAAAACCATTCCTACCAAATTCTTCAATGCCGCAACCAGAAGTATGTCGGGCATTCACACTCTTCATGATTTCAATTGTGGTTTAAAAGCTTACCGAAAAGAAGTAGTCAAAAACATTGAAGTTTATGGCGAAATGCACCGTTACATTCCAGTAATTGCTAAATGGGCTGGTTTCAACAAAATTGAGGAGCAAGTGGTAGAACATCGAGCTAGAAAATACGGAACAACTAAATTTGGCTTCAGCCGATTTATCAATGGTTTTCTAGATTTATTATCCATTTTCTTTGTTGGAAAATTCGGAAAAAGACCCATGCACTTTTTCGGATCTATGGGGGTGTTAAGCTTCCTTTTAGGAACTGTGATGGCTCTTTGGATTATCGGCGAAAAGCTATACGATATTGCTAATCATATTAAAATTCAAAGAGAAGTAACCGACCAGCCTTTATTTTACATTGCTTTAGTTGCTGTTATTTTAGGTTCTCAGTTATTTTTAACAGGTTTTGTTGCCGAACTGGTTTCAAGAAGTTCATCTAATAGAAATCATTACCAAATTGAAAAAGAGATTTAATGATAAGTTTGGGTTAGAGAGAGTTAATAGTTTTCAGTCTATATATAATTTTCAAATCATCAAATCAAAATATCTTCAAATCGACCATGTTTTTCTCCATTATTATTCCGCTTTATAATCGCCCTCAAGAAATTAAGGAGCTTTTAGATACGTTGGAGAATCAAACTTATACTGCTTTTGAAGTCATCATTGTAGAAGATGGTTCTAAATTAGATGCAAAAGAAATCGTAAATTCTTACCATAATAAGCTTGATATAAAATATTTTTTTAAGCTGAATGAGGGACAAGGGTTTGCCCGTAATTTTGGATTTGAAAAAGCAAAAGGAGATTATTTTATCATTTTCGATTCGGATTGTCTCATTCCAGAAAATTATCTCGAAAACGTAAAAAACTATTTATTTGAACATGATTTGGATGCTTTTGGCGGACCTGATGATGCACATGAAAGCTTTACTCCCATCCAAAGGGCCATTAGTTACAGTATGACATCGGTTTTTACCACTGGAGGTATTAGAGGGAAATCGAAAAATGCTGGTGGACAATTCCATCCTCGTAGTTTTAATATGGGGATTTCACGAAAAGTTTGGGAGAAATTGGGTGGTTTTATCATTACCCGATTAGGAGAAGACATCGAATATTCTATTAGAATACATGAAGCAGGATTTAAAATCGGTTTAATTCCTAATGCTAAAGTTTATCATAAAAGGAGGACAAGCTTTCAACAATTTTGGAAACAATTACATTTTTTTGGTAGAGCGAGGATTAATATCGCCACCTTTTTTCCGAAAACATTAAAAGCAGTTCACTTCTTTCCTGCATTATTTACCTTATTTTTATTGTTTACGCTCCTATCAAACATATTTCTGCCTGTCATTGCACCACTTTGTAATTTCTTTTTCATCATTTACGTAATGTTGATATTTTTTGACTCATGGTCGAAAAATAAATCGCTTAAAGTTGCATTTTTAAGCATATTTGCATCGTTGATCCAGTTAACTGCCTATGGCTTTGGCTTTATGCAAGATTTCTGGAGAAAGTTAATTCTAAAAGAGAAATAACAACACTCTTTCAACGCTTTTTTTTATATTAAAAAATGGATAAATCCTTTTCAGTATTAAATATTTTAGAAACCTCTTGGGATATCACCAAAAAGAATATTTGGGTAATCTTGGGGTACTCGGTGATTGCAATTATCGCTTTAGTGATGGTTCAAATTTCCTCAGCCTTCATCATGAGCATCCAAAATGTTTTTATAAACATGATAGGCTTATTTACCTTACTTATTGTGAATAGCATTGCGACTTTAGGTTTCTATAAATTAATTTTCAGATTAATTGACTTTGAAGATGAAGAAGTAGCCTTTAATCATGTAATTCCTTCATGGAAAAATATCTCAAGCTTCATTAGCTTAAGTTTATTATTGGGCCTTATCGTGACTACTTTGACGTTGATATATGCTCAACTTCTTAAAGTACCTTCATTTGCCGATTTCATAAACGTAATCAAAACAAATGAATTATATTTTGGAATTGCAGCTTCCATCGCATTTTTATTGGTTTTAACCATTAGTATGCGATTCATGTTTTTTCCATGTTTTATAGTCGATGATGACTCTTCTGCGTTTGAATCCATCAGACAAAGCAAAGTACTTACACAAGATAATTTACTAAAAATTATTACTGTTTTCGCTATTGTAATTGGCTTTATTGCTTTGGGTTTCTTGGCTTTGGGAATTGGCATTGTGGTAACCTATCCTTTTACAAATGTGATTCTGGTAGTCACTTATCGTCAATTGGTAAACAACTATATAAGCGAGCACCCGGAAGAACAACAAGAAGAAGAAAGCACATCGTAACTGAATGGGGATTAAAGTATTTCTGAGTAAAATTGTTGCCCAAATTGCCGTTAAAAATATGGCTAAATGGAAAAGCAATGCTGTTGAAGCTCAGGATAAAATTCTAAAAAATTTAATCCATTCTGCTAAAAATACGGCTTTTGGCAAAGATCATCATTTCGATACCATTCATTCTTATTTGGATTTTAAGACTCGTGTACCCGTTCATGATTATGAAGATTTAAGACCTTATATAGATAGAATGACCAAAGGAAAGGAAAACATTCTTTGGCCAGGTAAACCGCAATACTTTGCTAAAACATCAGGCACTACTTCTGGTGTAAAATATATTCCAATCTCTAAAGCGTCGATGCCCGAGCATATAAAAGCAGCCAAAAATGCTTTGCTTTGTTATATTCATGAAACTGGCAAAGCCGATTTTTTAGACGGTAAATTAATTTTCTTACAAGGTAGTCCAAAACTTGAAAAAAAAGCGGGGATTTCTTTTGGCAGGCTTTCTGGAATTGTTGCTCATCATGTCCCTTCTTATCTACAAAAAAATAGACTACCCAGTTACGAAGTCAATTGCATGAACGATTGGGAGCAAAAAGTTGAGGCAATTGTGGATGAAACATTAAAAGCGGATATGCGCTTAATATCAGGTATTCCACCTTGGTGCCAAATGTATTTCGATCGATTAATTGCTAAAACAGGAAAGAAAAACATCAGCGAAGTTTTCCCTAATTTCAAACTCTTTGTTTACGGCGGTGTAAATTATGAGCCTTACCGGGCAAGAATTGAGGACAGCGTAGGTTTTAAAATTGATAGTATTGAAACTTATCCTGCATCTGAAGGATTCATCGCTTTTCAGGACAGCCAAAAAGATAAATCTTTATTGCTTTTAGCAGATGCTGGAATATTTTATGAGTTTATCCCTGCTGAACAGTTTTTTAATGACCACCCAACTCGCTTATCTTTAGGTGAAATTGAGCTCAATAAAAATTATGCACTTATTTTAAGTTCCAATGCTGGTTTATGGGGATATTCTTTAGGCGACACGGTAAAATTTGTCTCTAAAAACCCTTATAAAATATTAGTTACAGGCAGAATAAAACACTATATTTCGGCGTTTGGAGAGCATGTAATTGGCGAAGAAGTTGAGGAAGCACTTATGAATGTTGCAAACGCAGAAAATTTAGAAATCACTGAATTTACGGTTGCACCACAAGTAAACCCAGAAAAAGATGAACTTCCTTATCACGAATGGTTTATCGAATTTCAGAAAGAGCCCAAAGATTTAAAACAATTTGCCGCTAAAGTAGATTTAGCATTACAACAGAAGAATATTTATTATCTGGATTTGATTACTGGAAAGATTTTGCAACCTTTAGTCATTAGGTCTTTAAAACCAAACACCTTCATTAATTTGATGAGAGCAAACGGGAAATTAGGAGGTCAAAATAAAGTACCACGTTTAGCCAATGACAGAATTTTGGCTGATCAATTAAAACCTTATATCAATTAATTATAAAAAATAAACTTGCAGCAGATTAAGTATATAGCCATTTTAGGTTCGACAGGGAGTATTGGAACGCAAGCATTAGAAGTTATAAAATCCCACCCTCAACTTTTTAAAGTAAAAGTTTTAACTGCACAATCTAATGTAGAATTATTGATTGAGCAAGCTTTGTCTTTTCAGCCAGATGAAGTTGTGATTGGAGACGAAACTCTTTATCAAAAATTAAAAGAAGCTTTACATCAAACGCCTATTTCTGTAAAATCTGGAATGGAAGCTTTATGCGAAGTGGTTGCCCTTCCTGAGGTCGATCTCGTTTTAACCGCATTAGTAGGTTTTGCTGGTTTAAAGCCAACCCTAGCTGCCATAAAGGCAGGCAAAGACATCGCCTTAGCCAATAAAGAAACTTTAGTGGTAGCTGGCGAACTGGTTACCGAGCTTGCAAAGCAAAATCAGGTCAAAATTTTACCAGTAGATTCCGAGCATTCGGCTATTTTTCAATGTTTAGTTGGTGAGATTGCTCCAATAGAAAAAATATACCTAACAGCATCTGGAGGACCATTTAGGGGTAAAGATATCAGCTTTTTATCAGAGGTTACTCATCAGCAAGCATTAAAACACCCCAACTGGATAATGGGTGCAAAAATCACCATCGACTCGGCAACTTTAATGAATAAAGGGCTGGAAGTGATAGAAGCCAAGTGGTTGTTTGATTTAAGTGTAGATCAGATTGATGTCATCATTCACCCACAATCTATTATCCATTCCATCGTTCAGTTTCAGGATGGATCAATGAAGGCACAAATGGGCCTTCCTGATATGAAATTGCCTATTCAGTATGCACTTTCTTATCCCGATAGGACTCAAAATAATTTCAAAAGATTTAACTTTTTAGATTATCCGCAGCTCACTTTTGAACAAGCCGATACCAAAACATTTAGAAACTTAGCTTTGGCTTTTGAGGCGTTGAATAAAGGTGGAAACATGCCATGTATTGTCAATGCGGCAAATGAAGTAGTGGTGGCTGAGTTTTTGAAAGAGCGAATAGGATTTTTGCAGATGAGCGAAGTGATAGAAACATGTATGGCGAAGTTAGATTTTATTGCTCAACCTGTTTTGAGCGACTATTTTGAATCTGACAATCAAACTAGAATTTTCGCAAAAGAATTAGTAACAAGTATATAAACGTAATATCTAAAAATAAAAAAGAATAAATGGATGTATTGGTAATGATTGCCCAAATGTTATTGGGTTTATCTATTTTAATTGTTTTACATGAATTGGGGCATTATTTAGCCGCTAGAGCCTTCGGAATTAAAGTAGAGAAATTCTACTTGTTTTTTGATGCGTGGGGATTTAAATTATTTAGCATAAAATATAAAGACTGTGAATATGGAATTGGTTGGTTGCCCTTAGGCGGATATGTGAAAATTGCAGGAATGATAGATGAGTCTATGGATACAGAAGCCTTAGAACAACCTATACAACCTTGGGAATTTAGAGCTAAACCAGCTTGGCAACGCTTAATTGTCATGTTAGCTGGTGTCACTGTAAATGTGATTCTAGGAATTTTTATTTTCTGGATGTTAACCTTCAAATACGGAGAGACTTACGTACCTAATGATCAGTTAAGATATGGCATTTCGCCTGGAATTGTTGGTCAGCAAATTGGCTTACAAGCTGGTGATAAAGTAGTTGCTATAAATGGAAAGCCTCTTGAGCGTTTTGACGATCTAAGAAGCTCAGATGTTTTAATGGGAAACTCTACTTTAACGGTAATGAGAAATGGAGAGGAAAAACAAGTTGCTGTTCCTGCTAATATTTTAAATGCAGTTTCTGATTATGGTATTGATGAGTTCGTTACTCCTCGGATTAAATCAAAAATAGGAGAAGTTAACAAAGGCGGTTTAGCAGACAAAGCCGGCTTAAAAGAAGGAGATGAAATTTTGGCTGTGAACGGTAAAGAAGCTATTTATAGCGATCAAATGAAACCACTCATCAGCGAATCAAAAAACAAAGAAGTTACCCTTTCTATATTAAGAAATAATGAGCAATTAGAAATTCCTGTAAAGGTTTCTAATCAAGGTGCTATAGGTTTAGTTTTTGATATTTCTGGTTTAGTAACCGAAACTCAAAAATTTAGCCTTATAGCTGCCTTGCCCGAAGGAGCTTCCAAAGCTTGGGGTTCTCTAACTGATAATGCAAAAGGTTTAACCAAAGTTGTAAAAGGAGAAGTAAAAGCAAATAAAGCGTTCTCTGGGCCCGTTGAAATTGCCAGAAAACTGTACGGAGGAACTTGGGATTGGATTAAATTTTGGAGTATCACAGGTTTACTTTCTATGGCATTGGCATTAATGAATTTATTACCCATACCAGCCTTAGACGGCGGTCACTCCGTTTTCTTATTGATAGAAATGATAAAAGGTAAACCTTTGAGCGATAAGTTTATGGAAAGAGCTCAAATTGTAGGTTTTGTACTTTTAGCTACACTGATGGTTTTCGTTTTAGGTAACGATATCTTTAAAGCATTTACAAAGTAGTTTGGAGTTGAGAGTTAAAAGTTCAGAGTTTTGAATACGCTCAACTTTTAACTCCCTGCTCATAACTCAAAACTCCCAACTGATAAAATGGATTACTTCGAGTTTTACGATATTCCACTTTCTTTTCAGCCAGATCAAGCTTTGGTGAAAAAGAAATTCTATGCGCTAAGTAAAGCGTATCATCCTGATTTCTTCGTTACAGAATCGGAAGAGAAGCAGCAGGAGATTCTAGGTTTATCTACCCTAAATAATAAAGCATTCCAAACTTTATCACATATAGATAAATTACTGCCTTATATCTTAACTTTAAAAGAAGTATTGACTGAAGGAGAGAAATATGTACTTCCGCAAGATTTTTTAATGGAAATGATGGACGTAAATGAAGCCATTATGGAGTTGGAAATGGAAGAAGATGAGGAGCAGGCTAAAAAAGTTCTAACTGACGTTGATGATTTTGATAAAAGTTTAAACGCTGAATTTCAAGAAGCTGTAAAAAAGTTTGAGCAACTTGCTGAACAAGATCAGAAAGCTTTGTTACTAAAAATCAAAGATATTTGGTATAGAAAAAAATATTTGTTGCGAATACGGGAATCAATTAATAAGTTTGCAACCCGCTTGTAAAACAAATGTCTACAACGAAATGCCCAGCTGGCGGAACTGGTAGACGCGTCGGTCTCAAACACCGATAGGAAACTGTGCCGGTTCGATTCCGGCGCTGGGTACATAAAAAAGCCTCGATTTATCGGGGCTTTTTTATTTTAGAATAAAATTTTATGGCATCAGTATACATATTACACTCTAGGCAACTCAATCGGTTTTATATCGGCAGTTGTAAAGACTTGTCTTATCGTTTTGATCAACATGTAAATAAAGAATTCATGAAAAGCTTCACTGCTAAAGCTGAGGATTGGACTTTATTCTTTTTTAAGGATGACCTTTCTTACCAACAAGCCAGATTGATTGAAAAGCATATTAAAGGAATGAAAAGTAAAACGTATATCCGAAATCTAAAGCAGCACTCTGAAGTCTTTATCAAACTGATAGAACGCTATCCATAATAGTCACTCCTATAGAGCTATAGGGGCGGTAGACGCCCTGATCTCAAACACCAATAGAAACTGTTCCGGTTCGTCCCGATAAGAATATCGGGACCGGCGCTGGGTACATTTAAAGAGCCTCTTTAAAAATTTAAAGCGGCTATTTTCATTTTTCTATTTTAGTCAAAAATTTAGAAATATGCTCGTTCAAAAATTTTGAATCTTCTGCATTTGGCGCCGCTCCAGCTGGATGTCCCCATAAAGAAGGAATGGGTGCAAATTGTACTTTAGGGATAAATTGTTGTTCATATTTAGCATCTTCTAAAGGGAAATATAAATCCGTCTCGGAGGGCATATATAAAACCGGTACTTTAATTGATGACAAAGCTTTTTCTACATCTCCATTAAAACCTTTGGTATTTCCTACGTTATTAGATTCCCAAGTTTTCATTTGCAAAATGAGATCATTCGCATCGGCTCCAGGAATAAAATTAGTTCTGAAATTATTTAACACCTGCTCAAAAGTTAGCTCAGGATTACTAGGATCTTTCCATAATTCTTTTCTCCACCATTCCTGTGAGAATAACCAGCCCGTCCAGACTACTGCAAAGGCTTCTAAACCTTTTTTAGGCTCCGTTTTATAATCTCCATTCATGAAAGCATTATCTGCTGTTAAAGCAGCAATTTGCCCTTCTAATCGTACAATTCCATGTCCGTATGTTTTAGCAGTGCTGGAAGTTGCTACAATTCCGTCTAGGTAATCAGGATAACTTACAGCCCACTGAAAAGCCTGTTGACCACCCATAGAAAAACCGATCACCGCTTTTAAATGATTCACTTTAAATACTTCTGTGAGTAATTGATGCACTGCTTCTACATTATCTCTAATGGTCATGATAGGAAAACGTGGACCATGCAGAGGTTCGGGCGTATTACTTGGAGAAGAGGATCTTCCATTTCCAAAAAGCTCGGTAGCCACTAAAAAAAGTTTAGTAGTATCTAAAGCTTTTCCGGGACCAATAATCCACTCATAACCACGTAATTTTGCCATATAATGCGATGGTAGCAGAATCACATTATCCTTTTTGGCATTTAGATGTCCGTAGGTACCGTAAGTAACATGAGCCTCAGGAAGAACCATTCCGCTTTCTGTTTTAAAATTTTTTATAGTAAATTCTTGCTTCAAAGGTCCTTGATTAGGGTTTTGAGCAAATATTTGTTGAGAAATCAACAAAAAAAGGAATAATAGTTTTTTGATCATCTAAGGCATAAGTTTAGCGAGAAATTATTTCAGTTAATAAATTTAAAAAAAAATAGTTTGCTTCTCTTAAACTGAGAATGTGATTTTTTTATTACAAAATCATTCGTCTACTACCACTTTATCAACATAATTGGAATTCATAATACCTAAAACACCCATGTATTTAAGTTTAAAGGTAATTTGATCACCCACTTTATAACCTGCTTGGTTTTGGTCAACATCTAAAACCAACATATCTGAGCTAGCCTCGATAATGCTAATCTTATCATCATCAGGAATTAAATATTGGGGATTACAATCTAATAGCCCAATATCTAAAATTGCCCGATAGGAGTTTTTCCCATAATCTTCGGCCGGATATTCAGGTGTTTCTCCTGAAACGTTGAACCCCTGATCTCCGCTAGGAACTTTAGGTTTTTCATATAACTCGATGATTTCTGTGTAGAGTCTAAAAACATCATTGCTCATCCCTCCTATAGTTTTGTTGGTAAATAGATCTAAACCAAAAAACAAAACTTCGCCTACCCTAAAATGATTGATTTGCTTTGGCAACTGTTTTTTTAACAATAGCGGTAGCGTGACACTTGTTCCTCCAGAAATCCATGGAATGTGAATATTGAATTTAGTTTCAATTAATTGCTTATACAGACTTAGTTGAATTAACTTATCCTCAGAAGGCATGATGCCATTTAAACAATTCAGATTAGTCCCTAAACCTACGATATTGATGTTGGGCAAGTTGCAAACCTGCTCATAAAAATCAGTTAAATTATCTCCCAAAACACCCTCACGTAAATCTCCCATCTCAACCATGATAATAATTTTATGGATTTTATTTTGTTTTTCGGCCTCCTTACTTAACAGTTGAATAGTTGTTAAATCTGAATTAAAACTTGCATCCGCATAACTAATTACATTGGGAATGTTACGCTTTGCAGGAGGTTTAATATATACAGTTTGGGCATTTGGAGCTACTTTTTTCACCATTTTCAGGTTGGTAATTCGAGTATCATGAAACTCCGAAACACCTAATTTTACCAATTCTTCTAAAAAGGTTTTATTACCGCACAACAATTTAGATACCACTCCCCACTCGATATGGTTCTCTAAAAACCAATCCTCGAGCATTTTGTAGTTGTGTGATAATTTATTTTTATATAGTTTTAAATAAGCCATTATCAAATTATTTTTCTTGGTATATCATGTGGTAGACGAGTTAATAATTCGTAATTTAATTGATTGCTCATCTCACCAAATGAAGCCACAGTAATTGTACTATCTCCTTGATTTCCTATCAAAACGACTTCATCACCTTTCGCCACTTCTGGCAAATGAGTGATGTCTACGCACAGCGCATTCATATTTACGATTCCACAAATAGGTGCTTCTACCCCTCTAATCAAAACCTTACCGCTATTACTTAAGCTTCGGCTATAGCCAAATGCGTAACCAACTGGTATAACGCCTATAGTTATATCGGCATAAGCCTGATAACTGGTATTATACCCTACGAATTCACCTTTCATTACTTTTTTAACCGCCATTATTTGGCTTTTCCAACTGATTAAACGTTTCAAAGTCTGATCCGTTTCTCTACTATGACCATTAAAGCGGATTAGGGTTTCTTCGTTTGGCCAAAAACCATATTGCATAATACCTATCCTTACTAAATCACCAACGGTTTCAGGATAATTTATCATCGCAGCTGAACAAGCACTATGTATATATTTAGCCTTAAGATCCGCATTTGCAAGCATTATTTTAGCTTCTTCAAAATGTTGAATTTGCTGTTGAACTCTAAAATCGTTCACCAAACTTTCTGCTCCAGCGTAATGGGTACAAAAGCCAATTAGATCAATATGTTTATCGTTTTCTTTAATAATTTTTAACACTTCCTGCAGCTGTTCTAATAAAAAGCCTGTTCTGTTCATGCCTGTTTCTACCTCGATATGAATTTTAGCTTTTTTATTAGATGCTTTAGCAAAATCAATAGCCTGTCTTAACCTTTCTAAATCGAACACGAAGATTTCTATTCCGTTTTCAATTGACCATTGTAAAGCTTGATTATCGGTATTACCCATAATCATTACATCCACCTGATCAGAAATTTGCGATCTAATTCTGTAGGCTTCATCAGTAGAATATACCGCAAAATAATCAACACCAACATCTATTGCCATTTTTACAAATGTTAAGATACCGTGACCATAAGCATTCCCTTTCACAACACTGCAAAAGCGAACGCCAGGTCCACATTGATTTTTAATAAATTCAATGTTGTTTCTATACGCCTCTTGATTAATTTCTATACTAGAAGTCTCAAACATGATTTAATCTTTGTTGGATGATTTCTTTAAAAACTTTAACTCCATAAGGGATTAATTGGTCAGGAAAATCATAATCAGGATGATGTAAAGCTGGTTGATTTAATCCCGAACCTAAGCCAAACAAACAACCTTTAAATTTTTGAGTAAAATAGCCAAAATCTTCCCCCCATTTAAATGGAAATTCTTTCTCTATTAGTTTAAAATTAAGGTTTTGAGCTGATTTTCTGACTACATCTACACTTTGTTTATCGTTTTCGTTTGCATAAAAAGATTGTAAAAACTCATACTCCAGCTCTAGCTGATACTTAAGTGCAATATTCTTAACAGTTGTAATCAACTGATTTTCCAGTCCTTTTAATTGTTGGTTTGTCCAGCATCGATAAGTAAAATGGATCTCGGCATCACCAGCCGAAACGCCATAAGCCTTTTCTCCAATATTGACATGAATTGGGGTAATTAGTCCAAAATCGTCTGCTTTTGGGTCATTATGACTTAATTCAGTAGTTTTTTGCAAAATATCAGCTACGGCTAAAGCAGGATTAATCCCATTTTCTGGTTCTGCTGCGTGAGCTGTTTTACCTTTTAGTTTGATGATGATACTTTTAACAGCTGCTGTAAAAGCTTGATTTTTAACAACAATACTTCCAAATTCTTCACCAGGAAGGTTATGCAGCGCAAAAACTTCATCAAAATATAACTGGTTAAATTTAGAATCATTGAGCACCGCCTCCGCTCCTTCTCCGGTTTCTTCAGCTGGTTGAAAAAGCAAACTCACCTTTCCTTTTGTCAGTGGATTTTTCGAAATCTCTTGAGCTAAACCTATTAAAATCGTCATGTGTCCATCGTGTCCACACTGATGACCATTACCTTTTAAAACCGATTGATAAGAAAGTTCTGAAGTTTCTTGAATAGGCAAACCATCCAACTCTGTCCTGAATAATAAAGAAAGACCATCTTCTCCTGAATCATAAACAACTAAAAAACCACTTCCACCTATATTTTCAATCAACTGACTGGGCTTAAAAGCTTTAATCTTTTTAAGCAAAAATTTAGATGTTTCCAGCTCTTGTCCAGAAATTTCTGGATGTTGATGAAGGTATTGTCGTATTTGGACTAATTCGTTTATCATCTCTGTAAACGCATTTCTAGGTATTTATTGGTAAATCCTAAACGCTCATATAATTTTTTGGCGGGATTATCAGGCTCTACATGCAAAGCAATATTTCCTTTAGCATGGCCAATAGCTTTGTTCATCAACTGACTCCCCATCCCTTTTCCTCTTTGATTTTCATGAACAGCAATGTAAACTAAAATATTCTCAGGAATAAAGCCATCCATCCCTGTTTCATTGATGATTACCGCACCCACTATATCCTCATTTTCTATTCCTAAAGTGATAAATCCTCCTCTATCAGGATTAAAAACATAAGCAAGACATTTTAAAATATCTTCCTTTTTATCTCCAAACCTATCCAAATGCACTTCTAAAAAAGATGCAATTGCATCATTTGTGAATTTTTCACTTTCTCCGCTACCTTGGTCTATTATTTTAAATTCCATAAATGTGATTAATTTTCGATTACTACCTTAATTTATGACAGCCTAAACTTAAATTAGTTTGGCTTAAGCCCATTCTTTTTACCTCAACAATTTTAATAACCTCATGATCTTATGAAAGATAAAACTTTAAAAAAATAAATCGATTGATTTTAAAAAAAGGTAAGCGCTTAAATAAGATCTCATATTAAAGCTTTGAAGAATGCAAAAATACGAAAAATAATTAATTAATAATTATGGAGTGCAGAACGGCTCTTTTTATCAATCCAAAACTTCTATAAATTAGAGCTTAAGAATTATAAAAATCAATTATCTTTAGCTTTTTGCGATAGCTAAATTTATGACTACCTACAGCATTTTAATTTTATTGAGCGGACTGGTAATTTTCTCTTACTTGTTTGATATGATTGCCAAGCACACCAAAGTGCCTTCGGTTTTGCTGTTATTATTTTTAGGAATTGGACTTAAGCAGATTGTGACTTATTTCAATTTCGAGACTTTTGATTTCTTAAAGATTCTACCTACCCTAGGTACCATGGGTTTAATCTTGATTGTTTTTGAAGGAGCTTTAGACCTTAAATATGATAAGGATAAAAACAAACTTATCAAAAAGACTTTCTTCTCAGCCTTCGTGATTTTGTTAGTCACCACTGGTGCAATTACGCTTTTACTTCACGAGCTGACAGCCTATTCTTATCACTTATGTTTTATCAATGCTATTCCATTTAGCATCATCAGTTCGGCAATAGCTATTCCATCAGTAAAGGGAATAAAAAAAGAACAAAGAGAGTTTGTGATTTACGAATCTTCTTTCTCCGATGTAGCCGGCATCATTCTGTTCAATTTTGCCATTAGTAATGATAGCTACAACTTTTCAGCATTTACTAACTTAGGAATTGAGCTTATACTCATTATATTGTTCGCTACCATATCTTGCCTACTGTTGTTATATCTAATCGGACGAATAAACCATAATATAAAATTCTTTCTCATCATTTCGATTTTAGTTTTGGTATATGCAATTGGACAAAGTTTCCACCTTTCGGCATTGATTATTGTGCTAGCTTTTGGATTGTTTTTAAATAATGCGGATGAAATTAGAATTCCCTTTTTTAGAAAATATTTCATCTATCCTAACCTATCTAAAGACTTAGTTCAACTTCATCAACTATCGGCAGAGAGCGCATTTATCATTAGAACATTTTTCTTCGTCATCTTCGGTTTCACTATTATGATAGATCAATTTAAAGATATTACCTTGATACAATACGGATTAATTATACTTTCTATCACCTACTTGATTAGGTTATTATACTTGAAATTTATTGCTAAATCGACTTTAAATCCTTTGGTATATATCACTCCTCGCGGATTGATTAGTATTTTATTATTTTACAATTTACCTAAAGATCTAAGAATAAATGGCGTAGAAACTGGACTTTTATTTTTAATCATCCTTTCAACAAGTTTGATCATGAGTTTTGGGCTTTTAGGTGCAAAAAAAGAAGAAGTTAATGCTTAAATTATAATGATTGGTTTTGAGTGTTTTTCTATTGTAAGCTATTTTACATATCTTTAAAGCCAGTTAAAATATTTTTAATCCGGCTTTAAAAAAGATATTCTTACATGAAATTGAATACTACAAATTTCCAGCAAAAACATAAAATCAGTTCTTTTTTTGCAATGAGAATAATTAAAATTAAAGTGATTTTTTCCAAATAAATAATCAAATTCTATGATCAATCTTTGGAGATTCATTAGTCGGTTTAATGCATTCTTCCTCTTAATCATTTATTTTTCTATCTCATTAATCATGTTAATTAAGAATAATGATTTTCAAAGGGCAAGCACTTTTAATACTTCCAATCAAATTATAGGCTCCATTTACAGCAAAGTAAACGATATTAATAAGTACCTCCGTTTGAGCATCGTAAATGACAGCCTTGCCCAAGAAAACCTTACTTTACACAATCAACTCAAATCATCTTTTTTTAATGATAGTTTAGTCATCAAAAAAGTTAATGACACTATTAACAGAATACAATACGAGTATATCGTTGCTGAGGTGGTCAATAAATCTATTACCTCCAGAAATAATTACATCACTATTAATCGTGGCTCCAAACATGGTATTAAAAAAGGAATGGGTGTCATTGGATCAAATGGTGTTGTGGGGATAGTTTGGAACGTATCAGAAAACTTCTCCTCCATCCAGTCAATTTTGCATGAGGACACCAAAATTACTTCATCTATAGAAGGTACACCTTATTTTGGACCATTAATTTGGGATGGCGATGACCCCAATATTGTGACACTTACGGATATACCCAATCAGCTCAATCTGAAAAAAAATGCTCGGGTAGTAACATCAGGATTGGGAGTGATTTTTCCGCCAGGTATTTTGATTGGAACAGTCTTAAAATCTGGAGTTAAAGGAGGCGGTAGTTTTTTAGACATCTCAGTAAAATTGGCAACAAACTTTTATGCTTTACAATATGTCTACGTGATTAAAAATAATTTCCAAAAAGAGCAAGAAAATTTAGAGCTTCAAAATAAGGAAAGTGTAAATGAGTAAAATTGTCATCAATATCTTAAGGTTTATCATCCTGGCTGCTATACAGGTCTTTCTTTTAAAGAACATTGTCTTTTATGGATTAAATATGCCTTATCTCTATATTTTGTTCATCCTTTTACTTCCTTTTGAAACACCCAACTGGTTACTATTCTTTTTGGCTTTTTTAATGGGACTTACCATCGATTTGTTTAATGATACTTTTGGACTGCATGCTGCAGCATGTACTATTTTAGCTTTTGTAAGAGTTGTATTTATTAGTGTTACGGTACAAAAGGACAATTATGATAGCGACCCAGAACCCTCCTTAGGTATTATGGGTTTCAGATGGTTTTTCTTTTATGCATTAATTCTCTCTTTGTTTCATCACTTCTTCTTGCTCAATCTAGAGGTTTTTAGATTTTCTGAAATTTCATCCACACTAAGCAGGGTAATTTTAAGTTCCTTATTTACATTAACTTTAATTTTCATCTCAGAAATTCTATTTTTCAGAAAGAAACAACGTAAATGAATAGTTTTTTTAAACGCAGATATATTATTCAGGGGATTTTCATTTTAGTAGCGTTGGTTTTGCTGGGTAAATTATTTTATATCCAAGTGATTGATGACCGATATAAGCTTTCTGCCGATAATAACGTATTACGTAAACTGATTATTTATCCAGCAAGAGGAATTATCTTAGATCGTCATGAAAAAGTATTGGTTCAAAACGAGCCTGTTTATGATCTAATGGTGATTCCTGGCCAAGTATCAAAAATGGATACTTTAGAATTCTGTAGTCTGATTAATATGACAAAAGAGAATTTTGACAAGGCCTTTAAAAAGGCTAGAAACTACTCCGTTTATAAAGCATCTCTTTTCCAAAAGCAATTATCAGCAACTACTTATGCTGCGTTTCAAGAAAAATTGTTTGAGTATCCAGGTTTTTTTGTTCAAAACAGATCTGTAAGGTATTATCCTGATTCTTGTGCTGCTCAATTTTTAGGTTATATAGGTGAGGTTAACGATAGAGAAATAGAGAAATATGACGGCTTTTATTCTCAGGGCGACTATATCGGTAAAACTGGAATAGAAAAATCTTATGAAAATTTATTGCGAGGGCAGCGGGGAGTCAGAAACATTATGGTTGATGTACACAACCGCGAACAAGGTAGCTTTTTTGATGGAAAATATGATACCACAGCAGTTTCAGGAGACCGTTTAATCTCGTCTTTAGATAAAAAACTTCAACTATTTGGCGAACAGTTGATGAAAAACAAGATTGGTAGTGTGGTTGCTATTGAACCTGCTACAGGCGAAATATTAGCTTCAATTAGTAGTCCAAGTTATGATCCTAATTTAATGGTTGGCCGCCAACGGGGTAATAACTACATGAAGTTTTTAGAGAATCCTTACAAGCCTATGTTCATCAGACCGATTCAAGCTGAATATCCTCCAGGCTCCATCTTTAAAGTAATTAATGCACTAGTTGCGCAACAGATGGGATTGATTACTGAGGATACTTATTTTAACTGTCCCGGTGGATACCGTTATGGTAAAAGAGGATTTATGGGTTGCACCCACGTTCACGGAACCATTAATCTTGAAAAATCTATTGAAGAATCTTGCAACACCTATTATGGAAATACCTACCATAGAATGATTGACCAAGCAGGGATGAGACCTGTTAATGCTTACACCAGATGGCGTAATGCCGTTATGAAATTTGGTATAGGGACTGAATTAGGAATAGATTTACCAGCAGAAAGAGACGGCTTAATTCCGACTGCAGATTATTATACTAAGATTTTTCATAATGATAAATGGACTTCGAGTTTTAATATTTCATTATCAATTGGCCAAGGCGAACTTGGAATCACCCCATTACAGATGGCAAATGTAATGGCTATTGTAGCCAATAGGGGATATTTTTATAAACCTCATTTAATTAAAGCTATTGGAGAAAAGAAAATAATCAAAAAAGAATACACCCAGAAAAATTATGCAGGAATTGATCAGAAATATTTTGAGCCAGTAGTTGAAGGAATGAGTAATGTGGTTAACTCTCCTAGCGGAACTGCCTACTTTTCTAAAATTAGCGATATTGAAATTTGCGGTAAAACCGGGACTGTACAAAATCCTCATGGAAAGGATCATTCGGTATTTGTAGCTTTTGCACCAAGAAACAATCCGAAAATTGCCATTGCAGTTGTAGTAGAGAATGCTGGTTTTGGGGCAACTTGGAGCGCTCCTATTGCTAGTTTAATGATAGAAGAATATTTAAGAGATTCGATTACAAGACCTCAATATTATATTGATAGAATACTAAAAACAAATTTATTACCAGAAATTAAAAAACCTATTTTAAAACCTGTTGTAAAAAAAGATAGTAGCAACAAGAAAACTTCCCTAATGGTGTCAGCGACAATAGCAAAAATTAAAGAAAATGAATAATCAGAATAGAAGCTTTTTCTTTAATGTAGATTGGCTTACTATCATTCTATTCCTTTGTTTATTGGCCATTGGTTGGTTTAATATCAATGCGGCTGTATATAATGATGACCAACCACTCTTTACGTTAGCAAGTAATTCGGGTAAACAATTGATATTTATTATTGTCGCGATTGTTGTTGGAATCGTTATTCTATTATTAGATTCTAAGTTTTTTTACACATTTTCTCCTATATTTTATGGAATAACCATTTTACTCTTAATGGCTGTTTTAGTTGTTGGAAGAAATGTGGGCGGAAATCAAGCATGGATTCCAATAGGCAGTTTCAGGCTTCAACCATCAGAGTTTGCTAAATGGGCAACCAGTTTATTATTAGCTCGGCAGCTGAGTACGATGAACTCAAAAATCAGTGATTTAAAAACAGTAATCCCAACTTTAGCTATATTAAGTTTCCCTGTACTTTTAATTATTCTACAGCCAGATGCAGGTTCGGCATTGGTATTTACATCATTAATATTTGTGCTCTACAGGGAAGGTCTTCCAACTTACTACTTGATTGCGGGATTGATGATGGTGATCCTATTCATATTTACTTTATTGTATTCAAAGTTATTTGTCATTGTAGCACTCCTAATTTTACTGTCTTTATTGATTTACTCGTTTAGAAAAAATCAAAAAATCATCGTTTCTTTCGTTATTGGTTTTGTTCTTTCTACCTTATTTGTATTTAGCGTTGATTTTGTATACAAAAACATTCTAAAACCACATCAGAAAGTTAGAATTGATTTGATACTAGGAATTGTAAAAGACCCTAGAGGAGCTGGATACAACGTAAATCAATCTAAAATAGCAATTGGATCAGGAGGTCTTACAGGTAAGGGATACCTACAAGGCACACAAACAAAATTCAACTTTGTACCCGAACAAAGTACCGATTTTATCTTCTGTACTATTGGTGAAGAATGGGGATTCGTTGGAAGTGTTGTGGTCGTTGGACTATACCTTTTTCTATTATTAAGAATTATCTTTTTAGCAGAAAGGCAGCGATCTACATTTAATAGGGTTTATGGCTATGCAGTGGCATGCATTATATTTTGCCATTTCTTTGTTAATATTGCCATGACCATTGGTTTGATGCCAGTAATTGGCATCCCATTGCCTTTTATAAGCTATGGGGGTTCATCATTAGTTAGTTTTACAATTTTACTTTTTATCTTGATTAAACTAGACTCTACCAGAATGGGAGTTGTTTAATTAATTTATAAATTTTCTGTTCAAATAATCATATAACCTATTCACAGTAGTCGTCTTAGCGTCCCAATCATTTTTCTTTGCATAGTTTTTTTGGAGGAAATTATCAGCAGCTTCAAAAGATTCAAACCTATTAATGATTTCAATGGCCTCACTGTAAGCTAAATTATACCCATTAAAAAGCTCCTTGATAAAAACCATTTTATCATTTAAGCTAATCGCTGCTTTAAGATCATCAATAGCTTTTCCTCCAGATTTATTGACTTTATTTCCTAGTTTGGAGGATAGCATTTCGTTTAAAGTCAATCGCTTTTCTTGAATTTTAGTTTCCAGTTTAATTTCAGTCTCAATAACTTGTAAAGGTTTTTCTTCTTTTTTTTGTTCAATTATAAAAGGCTCGGGGCCTAATTCTTCCTCTTCTTCAACATCTTCCTCTTCGGTTTCTAATACTTCTTCCTCGGGGATATTGAAGGATTTAATTTTTAGCAATTTCTGCTCTTCTTCACTTAACTCCCTATCAAAAACATCTTCAACAGCAATCTTTTTCTCGAAATCAAAAACCATCTCAGAAGGCTCTTCATCAAAAGAAAAACTAAAAAACGATTTTTTTGATTCAGATTTTTCTAAGCTTTCTTTCTCGTCTTCAAACTTAACTTCCTCAATTTTTAACTCAGTTTGTTCTTCAGCAACTTTAGCCTTCAAAAGCTCGGTCTGTTCTTTCACAACCTCCTTTTTCGGCTCAAATGGCAGATGAGTTGTTTTTTCTGCTCCACTACTTGCGCCTAATTTTTTCAATATCTCTAAGTGATCTGATAGAAAATCAGCATTGGCAGCAAAAAGTTCTAATTCTAATGCGCTAATTTCATCAACTTGACTTAAATACTCATGCTGTTCTTTTAATTCCTGAATAATGTTACCTATTTTTTTAAGAATTTGGTGTTTAGTCATCATGATATTCAAACGAGTTTTTATCGCATTTATGTTGGTAAAATCGCTATCAAAAATAACATATAATTCTGATATTAGCCGAAAGGTTAAAATCAAGAGCAAGGGTAACATATGTTTGGCGAAGAAAGGTTAAGAAGACGTAGCGAGTTAGGTGGAAGTATTGAAGTTATTTGTGGTTCTATGTTTTCAGGAAAAACCGAGGAGTTGATTCGAAGACTACGAAGAGCACAAATTGCAAAACTGCAAGTTGAGATTTTTAAACCCAAAACAGATACCCGTTATGATGAAACCGCTGTGGTCTCTCACGATTTAAACTCTATTCATTCCACACCAGTAGATCATTCATCTGCAATTCTTTTATTCGGCAGTAATACTCAGGTTGTAGGTATAGACGAAGCGCAATTTTTTGATGATGAACTTCCAGAAGTTTGCGTAAAGTTGGCAAATAAAGGTGTTCGAGTAATTATTGCAGGTTTAGATATGGATTTTGAGGGCAAACCCTTCGGCCCAATGCCTGCCCTCTTGGCAATTGCAGAAGAAGTCACTAAAGTACATGCCGTTTGTATGAAATGTGGCGGACCAGCGCTTTTCAGTTATCGTTTGGTTGAGAATAAAAATCAGGTTTTACTGGGCGAAAAAGAAAGCTACGAGCCACGCTGTCGAGTTTGTTACAACAGTAATTAGTATTCTTTTTAGAAAAGCAATCTCATCGACCTATTTCCCGATAGTCCTGCTAATGCTTATACTGCTCTTGGCATTATGCCCGAGGCCGGTATACGTTTATATCAGGTTTATTTAACAGAGTTCCTCGCTTTATTTACAACTGAGTTTATTTCATAACAATCATCTTCATCACCCGCTCCAGACCCTCAAAACTTACTTTATAAAAGTATATTCCACTATTAAGATTGCTGGTATTAATTTCAATAATTTTAGTGCCTTTGGTTATTTGTTGATTATAAATAGTCGAAATCTTCCTTCCTGTTAAGTCATACACTTCTAAATTTAACTTGCCACTTTTGGGTGTCAGAATCTCTACTTTTGTGGAGCTTGTAGCAGGATTAGGATAATTCTGGCTCACTATAAATCCAGCAGCTAAATTATCTGGCGAAACTGCAGTTAAAACGGTCGTATATTTAGCTTGCGCCGCCAATGCAGAATTGCTAATATCCGTTAAATCATCACCAGCTATAAAAGCAAATGCTACTTTTACAGAGCTACTAGCTGGAATTTGATAAGGTCCATTTCCAATTGTAAACATGACATCCACACCAGATCCTGTACCTAAACTAACCGCTTTAATACCACTCGATAAAGTTTGGTACTTTTCCTTGATGGTAAAACTACCATCAGCTAAAGGATCATCTGGTATTTGATAAGAAAGCGGATAAAAAGCAGGATTTGCATTTCCTGATAACAACTTCACCCCTGCATAGGGTGATAAAGGTGTAGTAGCATAAACGTAACCCATTTTTAAACCACTATCATATTTAGTAATATTTTTAATTCCCTCATCCACATCCCAATCTGTAAATAATCCTACATAAACATTATTTAATGCTAAGGTTGATTTATTAAAAACCTCGTATTCTACAATTACATATTTATCATCAGGTGAGTTAGTGTAAGCTATTTGACGTGTCTTAACTTGTACATTTAAGGCAGCAGTACTTGCTCTGTCGTCTTCAACGGCGAAGCCTTCATAAGCGGCAGTTGTATTAGCTACTTTTGCTACCCTACTTACTTTATAAAAATCATTATTAGAATTCCCATTTAAGCCTCTGGCGTTATTAGATACATGGGTCTCGTCATTACCAATCATTAAAGCACCTTCGAAAAGTAAACCGAAATCTTTATAGATAAACCCTAAGCCATTTGTAGCATTATCCCCACTATACCCTACCCTTCCATTGCTAGTAATGGTGGTATAAACTTTGTTTACCGTAATATTTTGATAGTCTAAATTTACGGTACTTACAAAAAATTCCTTTGCTGCATAGTTGGTAGAATTATTTTGATAATTTAATTGAAATAGAATATCTGAATTATCGGCTAAACCGGATGGCAAAACCACTTTGAAAGGTCCAACCTTTTTTAATTCATCTGCAGCAAAAGTTCCAGTACTGATTATTGGATTTAATATTTTAATAGAACTATTGGTACAAGTTAAACCAACCTGAATATCATCGGTAGTTTTTAAGACATTCTTCAAATTGAAATAATAACTTAAAGTATCGCCAGCTGCCAAAGACCCATTCGATTGATCATTAATAATGATACTTTGTTTTCTAATTGATGGACCAATTGTGGCAGTTAGCGCTTTATAAACATTTAATCTTCCGGTTCCTAATTGATTGATGAAACTGCTATTGCCAGATAGTCCATAAATATCATCCGTATTTTGCCTTAAAATCTCCCCTACTTGTATCCCGCTTAAAGTTGGATTTTTTGCTAATACCAACGCTGCAGCACTTGAAACTATCGGTGTCGCCATAGATGTTCCACTCTTATAACCATATTTATCAGCATTTATCGTACTGTAAATTGATGATCCTGGTGATGCGATTGCGACATGATACCCATAGCTTGATGAGCTCGATTTCACATCGTCTGATTTTACATTTGCAACAGCAAATGCTCCCTGATAGGCCGCTGGATATCCTTTTTCGTCATTTCCGTCATTACCTGCTGCAACTACCACTAAACATCCCTTACTTACTGCATAATTGATCACATCTTGTCCAAATGCTCCCCCACCCGGACCACCCCAAGAACAATTAATAATCTTCGCTCCATGATTAGCGGCATATACTATTCCATCATAACCACGATAAATTGCCCTACCATTATCATCAGCTCCTACTTTTAAAATCATTAATTTTGCTGTTTGTGCTATACTAGCAATCCCAACTCCATTATTAGTAACTGCTGATGCTAAGCCACTCACATGTACTCCATGGTCTAAAGAATCGGCTGGAATATCTGGATTATTATCTTCTTTTATATTAGATGCGGTAGCGCCAACAAAATCCCAACCATTGTAATTATCAACGTATCCATCTCCATCATCATCAATACCATTTATAGGATCTGCTGTGTTATGATGAATATTCCCAGCTAAATCAAGATGTTCTAAGTCTGAGCCCGAATCTACAATGGCAATGATTACACCATTCGCATTCGGTTGCACCGTCCAAGCTTGGGAAGCTTTCACCTGAGTTAAATAATTTTGTATTCCGTTGGCATAGGAGGGATCATTTGGATCAGCAGTAGTATAATAGACAAAACTGGGCTCAGCATATTCAATGGTTGTATCTTTTAGTACTTCATTAATTGCTGCTTCAACAGAAATTTGATCAGAATATCCTATCTGATAAATTCTGTTCAGTCCAATTTTATCTATACTTTTTTGATCGGAAAGTGTGGTTTTGCTTATATCTCCAACAACTAAAAATGGCTTTTGATAGGTGATATTTAATTTAATTACTTTGTCAAATTGTTTTGTGCCAAACGTTTTAATGGTCTGTATTGGGTTGTCTTTATACTTGATAATTAAGGTATTGGGTAAATAGTCTTTGGAGCTCACCCCTTTTGGCAAATGATAAATCTTTGCTTTTGGACCATCGGAACGATAAGTGAAAGACTCTCCAAGTAAAACCAATAGAACAACTATCAGGTATAAGCTTTTTTTCATGTCTTTAAAGATAATTATTTATCAAAATTTTTGATTTGCATAGTCTAAATTAGTCATTTCATTAACGCTTTTATTTTCTATAAGGTTCTCTAATTTGGTTCTTAAAAATTTTATGAGTGGAGACAATTTGAAAAGATAAAGAAATAACTTCCGGTCATTTTTGTAAATCGGATTTAATTTGCTGATTTTTTACTAAATAAATATCTATATCGAATCCCTTTTACATAGTAATTGAAATATTTTCATTTTTCTATCCCTTCTTTGATATTTTTCCATAAACCATAACTGTAAATCGATAAATCAACTAGTTTACCATTGCTTTGGGCTTTAGTTTAATTCAGAAAAAATGCGTTAAAACCCTTAAATTAAATCCATATTTTTAAACAAAGCACCCTTTTAATTAAATAATGTTAAACGGAAACGTTTTATAATTTTTGATTTAACAATATTTAACAATTTGATTACAATTTAGTGACAATTTGATTAAAGCTTGGTGTTACCTTTACACCATGTAATTAGAGGATTACCTCATTACATTTTAAAATTTCCTATCGTTTAGTTTAGGTTTATAATTGGTTAGTTTAAGCTCCACTCTCCCCGTTTGGAGCTTAACGTTTTTATAGGGTTTTTTATTTCTGATATCCAAATATTACGAAATATTTATACCTGGTTTTTAGTAAAACCTAATCCCAGTAATTTCACAATTTATTAAGGAAAGAGAAGTGATTTTATTATTGGGAAGTGATATTTTAAAGATATAGTGCAGTGTAAGTAAGCGAATTCTCTAATTTAGATTTTAACTTTTAGTACAAATGGTTAACCCATCTTTCTAAAAGTAATGGTTTTACAGAGGAATTCGAATTTCCAATAGCCTTTAACCTCTAACAAACCATCTTTATTAAAATAAACAACAGAGCTCCAATGTCTACCAGAATTAGCATCATAAATAATTCCATCTTCCCATCTATTTGTTTCAGGATTATATTTTAGATTTTCTAAAACATTCATCCCTAAAATTTTTTTTGATCTTAAATCTTTATTAGGATTATGGATATCACATCGTGTTTTCATTGGTCGCGAAGGATCATCACTATCATCAAACCAAATTACTTTTGCTTTAAATTCATCGCCCTCTTTAAAAACATCCACCATTACATTTTTTTCTGTCGACATCCATTTCCCCACAATCCTTTCGTCTTCACCTGTAGTAATTTGGGCACTTAACATTAGGGGTACGGCTATAAAGAAAAATAGAATAATTTGATTTTTACTCATCACATATACTTTTGTACGATTAAACCAAAATCATGCCTCGATTAAATTTGAATAGTAGATAAATGACAGCCTAACGAATTTCATTTCATCATCAGAACAATAATTGTATAATCATCATCAATCATTTGAGCCATAATAGAGCGTTAATTTTCGAAGATTGGACCTCGCAAAGAAATTTTTTCAAAAAAACTAAACCTTTTCGACTACTAATTTGGTTGTTGAGAATTTACTGAAAGCTATCTGTTATAATAGACTTTCATCACTTCCTCTGCTTTTTTATTTTGAGGTGTCCAATCGTGGTTATTTACAGGGTCTATTCTACGGAAAGAGCTGTACCATTTCCAGGCAAAACCTCCAGCAAACCATTTCTCGGCCCATAAACTTTTAAATAAAGCCTCATAAGCGTTGGCCTGCGCCTGAATATTAACAGGACGATCCTCATATTCCATCTCCCAACTACGCCAAGCCGGCTGATCCATACTGCGATAGCCATATTCGGTAAATAGAACAGGTTTGCCTTCTTTTTGGCTGAACGATCTTAACTGTTCCTTGATAGGTTTCCAAGCCTTTTCTAAATCGTCAACTGCTGGTGTCTGAGCTTCTGAAAGCGGGAAATAGCCACTCATTCCAATATAATCAAGATTTTTCCAAAATTTTACATCTCGATAATCGTCCCAATTAGCACAATAAGTTAATTTTCCTTTATAAATCTTACGAATATCGGCCGCCAATTTTATCCAAAATTGAGGACGTTTTTTTGCTGCATTCCGGTATTCAGTACCTAAACAGATCATTTCCGCATTTTCTTTAGCACCTAATTCAGCAAAAAGCATCAAATATTTTTCATAATCAGCTTCCCAAACTCCCCATTGTTCTTCGGTATCTAAATCAAAATCCCCAATCCATCCACGTTGCATCCAAACCTGTGGCTTGATCATTACTTTTAACCCTGCCGCATGTGCTTGCCTAATATTAGTTCTAATACCTTCTAAAGATTCACCCCAGTATTGTCGGTTGCCTTCGTAAAAAACATTAGGTTCATTAGGTCTACTAAATGCATATGGAACTAAAGCCACCCAATTAGCGTTTACTTTTTGCAGAGAACCTGTCCACGAGCTATCAATTGCTCTTGATGGCGCTGTAAAATTTACTCCAGCTATCTTTTTCCCCGTTGATTGATAATTAGATTTCACCTCAACATTATCCATTTTTTGGGATTCAGCGTTGCCACAAGCTCCTAAGAAAATGAGCGCTGTAAGCAGGTATTTAATGTTTCCAATAGGCATATCTAGATGATTTTTTAAGTATTAAGTTTCTATTGTCCCAAGTTTGTTGTTTAACCAGAATATTTGGATAAGCTTGATCAAAATAATAAGTATTGGTTTTATCGTTATCTAATTTCAAAATAACCTTCCAAGATTTTTTACCTACTATATCTTTTTCCCCATCTTCAACTGATATAGTCGCATCATAGACTTTCAAGTTCCCAACTTTACTAGAAATTTGACTCTCTAATATTTTTGTTCCGAATTTTAAACTTGCTTTAAAGTTTAGGCTCCGCAAAGTATAATTCAATTGATCTTCGATAAGAAGGTTGGCAGGTAACGCCTTTTCACCATCGCCTTCTCCATCAAAATAAGAGTGATATTTTAAGGTATAGTGATTTCCATCAGCAAGGTATTCCTTAAAAGTATTTCCACACCATTCTTGCGAGCCGTTGGTCATTTTATCCATCGCCCAAGGTTGCTTAAAGTTAAAGAACATGGAGGTTAAATAGTGATAGGGATAGTTTTCTGTTTCGATTTTACAAAAGGCGTTCACCTTCATCACTTTATACAAATCCTTACGCTCATAATCATCAGTCTTTACTCGAAATTCTTTATTGAAATCTTCAGCAACAGTAATGTAGGTATATTCGAAATTTCTCTCTTTATTGTAAACCGTTCTTTGTGCATCGTAAATGGCTACTTCCGCCAAACCATCATACCATAATTTATTATTTGCCCATTCCTTATTAAAATATGGGCTTAAAGCTGATGTTTTTTCTTCTTGACTTTGACGACTGTCTGATGTATTTGAACAAGCAATAAACAAAATCGCAATCCATAAAAAATAATAATACTTCATTTTATTTGTGATTTAACATTTATCATATGAGTCATCTGTTTTAATGAAACCTTACCTCACCTGTCCATTTCCCCAAACAACCCACTTCTCGGTAACCAGCTTCTCCAATGCAAATGGACCACGGGCATGTAGTTTTTGAGTTGATATCCCTATTTCGGCTCCCAGACCAAAAACTCCACCATCTGTAAAACGCGTAGATGCATTTGCATAAACGGCAGCAGCATCAACTTGGTTTAAAAACCTTTCGATTTTTTCTGCATCTTCACAAATGATTGCCTCCGAATGTTTGGACGAAAATTGCTTAATATGAGCTAAAGCCTCATCAATTCCGGTTACCACCTTCACCGAACACTTTAAAGATAAAAATTCACGACCAAAATCTTCAGTTTCAGCCTTATTTAAAAATGGATAATTTATCTCTTTTAAAATTGGATAAGCTTTCTCATCAGCAAAAATTTCGACTTCGTAATCCTTTAACAAATTAGCCATTTGCGGAATTAAATCTAACGAAATAGCTTCATCCATTATTACTGTATCTAAAGCATTACAAACCGATGGACGGGAAACTTTAGCGTTACAAATAATTTTTGCAGCTTTTTCTAAATTCCCTGAGCTTTCAACGTAAGTGTGGCATACGCCTGCTCCTGTCTCAATCACAGGTACTTTGGCGTTTTTACGAACAAAATCTATCAAAGATTGCGAACCGCGAGGAATGATGATATCGATGTATTTATCTGCGCTAAGCAACTCTTCTACAAACTTCCTGTCTACAGGTAAAAGCTGAACAATGGCCGGATTTAAATCAAAATATTTTAATGCATTTTGGATGATGTTGACCAAACATTGATTGGTTGCATCGGCATCGGAACCACCACGAAGCACACACACATTCCCAGAGCGAATACACAAAGCTGCAACATCTACCGTTACGTTAGGGCGAGCTTCGTAAATCACTCCAACTACCCCTAACGCTACTGTTTTCTTCTGCAAGAATAATCCATTAGATAAAGTCTTTTCAACAAGGATTTGATTCGTTGGGTCTTTTAAAACAGCAACTTCTCTCACACTTTGGGCCAAAGCTTGAATTCTTTCCTCGTTTAAAAGCAGTCTATCTTTTTTAGGATCTGTATCGGGCATTTTATCCAAATCCTTCTTATTCTCTACTATAATTTCGTCCAAATGAAACTCAAGTTCTTGGGCTAATTTCTCCAAAACTTGCTGTTTTACATCAGCAGTTAAACTGCTGATTGCGGTTGTTGCTAAACTGGCACTTTTAAGTATATGGTTAATGTTTTCCATTTTTCTAAATCAATACAATATCATCAGCATGCGCAATTTCTACATTTTGCCTGTTGTCCAATTCTTCTAAAACTTTAGAATCAATTTTAGATTTTGCTACCGCGATGCTTTGCAAATCCATATCTAAAATTTCAATCACCTCTCCTGCTTCAAAGCTTTTTACCACTTTCACCATCCCTACTGCCAATAAACTATGACGATTTTGTAGGGCTTTACTTGCCCCATTATCTATTTGCAATTGGCCGCGAACCAAGCTTCCGCTTGCCAACCATTTATTACGAGCAGATATATTGATTTTTTGAGGTTGGCAAACCGTTCCTGTTTCGCCGTTAACGGCTTGAATAATGGCCTCTTTAGTTCGACCACTAAAAATGACGGCTTTTATTCCCATTTGTGTCGCTAAACGGGCAAATGTGAGTTTAGAAGTCATACCGCCTAAACCGACAGCAGATTTTTCTTTCCTAGCGACAGAAAGTGCTGCCGAATCCATTTCCTTAAATTCTTTGATGATTTTTCCATCTGCATCTAAAACTCCTGGAACGGAAGTGCTGAACAATAACAATTCAGCTCCAAAGCCAACAGCTATCAAAGTGGCTAACTCATCATTATCAGAAAATTTGAGCTCTAGATTACTGACTACATCATTCTCATTAGCAATGGGAATAACATTACTTTTCCAAAGTTCTTCGTATGTTTTTTGCAGTTGCAGAAATTGATTTCTGTTAGAAAAATGATGCCGCTCGCATAAACTTTGCGCAATGGAAATACCAAATGGCGCAAAATAATGAGCATAAGTTTGCAATAAAAGTGGATTACCAATAGCGGCGGCGGCTTTCTTTTCACTCAACGAACCACTATAATGAAGGAGTTTCTTTTTGCCCGCAGCAACTGCACCAGATGAGACCAAAACAATATTGTATATTTTAATCAATTCCGCTACCTGAACAGCAACATTGGCAATCACTGCTTCATCTATTTCATGATTTGGAGTGGTTATAGATGCTGAACCAAATTTGATAACGAGGATAGGTTTTTTCAAAATTTAATATTTAAGCCTAAATTAGAAATAGCAGGCTTAAATATTAAATATTTGAGGTTTTAATTTGGGCTAAAATGACTGTAACTAAATTTACTTTCCCTTAAGAGCTGTGATTCTTTGTTGAGGCGCTTGCATGGTTTCAAAAACCAGATGATTTCCATCCAATTCCTTAATCAGAAAAGGTATTTTTCTTTTAACGCCTCCATCTAACACTTCTTCGTAACGGATGATATTATTTTCTAATGTAAAAGTGCCATGAGACAGCACTTTTCCGCTGGAGTAAATTTCGGCTTTGCCATCAGCATGAAAAGAAAAATAAGGCTTTTGTTCAGAAATATCAGGGGATACATCTTGCATAGATTTATTAGTGTATTCCACTTTGGTATAATGCCAATCGCCGATTAAATTTTCTTTGTTCATTCCAGAATGACAGGACATCATAAAGATAATGAAGAAAGAAAAGACGGTTAATTTTTTAAACATTTCTTTTTAAGTTTCTGTCTGTGAGGACACAGACCGAGGTTATAGGACACATACTGAGATTATAATTTTCTAGTTAATTTCATTCGCAATATCTTTCCAGCTTAAAACATGATATTTGGTTCTTAATTGATTGCTATTCCCACCATAAATCAAAGTTTTATACACCTTTGCCGGAGCAGAAATTATTTCAAATTTATCCATCTTTTCAAAAAGATTTTTGGAAATAGTTTCAGTGGCTTTTATTTCAGCAATATAAAAATCCATTCCCCTCTTTGTTAATAAATCCACCTCGTTTGCATTGCTATCTTGCCAGAAATAATACTCCTGATCAGAATATTGATGTTCCTTTTGCTTAAAATATTCAGCCACAATTAAATTTTCAAAAATATTTCCTTTTAACCTATTTTGGTTTAAATCTTCGACAGTTTTTATGGCTAATAAATGAGTCAACAAACCAGTATCATAAAAATAAAGTTTTGGACTTTTGACTAAGCGTTTATTGAAATTTTGATGATAAGGTTGAACAAAAAAAGTGATATAGCTACTTTCTAAAATTGATAACCATGATTTTGCTGTATGATGAGAAATATCACATTCATTTGCTAAAGCACTATAGTTTAATAATTGCCCTGCTCGTCCAGCACACAAACCCAAAAAGGTTCTGAATAATTTTATATCCCTGATGTTTAGAAGTTCAGTAACATCTTTTTCAATGTAAGTTTGAATATAGTTTTTGTAATAAATATTTGAGTTGATATCTCTATCGAATATTGCTGGATAAAACCCCTTGATAGTAGCTTGCTGGTAATTATCAGCTAATAAATTTTGAGATTTCAACTCCGTAAAATCCAATGGTAATAGTTTAAATAATACAACTCTACCCGCCAAGGTCTGACTTATATTATTCAATAAGTGAAAGTTTTGAGAGCCCGATAAAATGTATTGCCCCATTTTTTTTGACTCATCAACCTTGGTTTGCAAATAAGAAAAGAGTTGTGGCACTCTTTGCACTTCATCCAAAATCACTTTATCATCATACTGAGAAAGAAATCCAATAGGATCATCTGTAGCAAATGAACGAATATCTGGACTTTCTAAACTAACGTATCTGTAGTTTTTAAATAATTCTTTTAATAATGTGGTTTTACCGGATTGACGAGGACCAGTTAATGCCAATATAGGGAACTTATTGATTTGACTTAATAAAAGTTCAACTATCTGTCTATCAATAATATTACTCATACCTCAAATGTATGAAATTATTTTATATTTCCAATTTACATAGAATCTATTTACAATTTACATAGAATCTATTTCCAATTTACATATAATACTTAAGATCCTAACTCAACAATTCGATCAAACTCTTCGGGCTTCAAAGTCATCACAGACAAACGTCCCTGACGTACCAATGAAACATCTTTTAATCTTTCATCTGCTTTAATGGTTTCTAAAGTCACTGGATTTTTTAGAGACTCAACGGGAGCTAAATCTACCACCACCCAACGATCATCATCTGTTGTTGGGTCCTGATAAAATTCTTTGACCACCTTAGCTATTCCTACCACATTTTTACCTTCATTGCTATGGTAAAAAAGAACCAAATCGCCCTCCTTCATTTCCTTCATATTATTTCGGGCTTGGTAATTTCTTACGCCGTCCCAAAAGGTGCGCTTATCTTCGTTAAACTTTTCCCAGCTGTATTTAAATGGTTCTGATTTTACTAAAAAGTATTGCATATTCTAAGTTAAAAGTTTAAAGTTATAAGTTTAAAGTTGCCAACTAAAATTGATAAAGGATGAAAGAGTAAGGATAAAAGACCAACTTAAATTCTTCATCCCATAAAAAATGAACCCATTCAACCAATGAACTAATTTTCAATGCATTATTTTAAAAACTAATTCTTTCATTAAATCACCAGATTCGGTGTTTCCTGTGGAGTCCACCCCTTTGGATTTCAAATCATATTCTCTTAGCAAAGAAACCACCTCAAAAGTTTTACCTAAGGAAAAATTTCTTGCCGCTAACTCATAATCTTTAATAAAATATGGATTTACACCTAGCTCTCTAGCTGCCTGAGATTTATCTTGAATGTAATGGTATTTCAAAATTTTGGTAAAGTAACCTGCTAAATTCCCCATAATTAAAACCATTGGATTGGCTTTTGGATTGGCTTCAAAATAATTAATGATTTGATTGGCTTTAAAAACATCTCGCTTTGCTAAAGCATTTTGCAACTCAAAAACATTGTATTCTTTGCTGATGCCAATATTATCCTGAACTTCTTTCGTTCCAATTTCTTGACCTTTAGCTACATTTAGCATCAACTTCTCCAACTCATTGGCTACTTTGCTTAAATCATTTCCTAAATATTCAGCCAGCAAAGCTGATGCTTTGGGATTGATATGATGAGCTTTCGATTTAATGAAATCTTCTATCCAAGCTGGCACTTTATTTTCGTAAATACTGTTAGACTCAAAAACTAGTCCTTTTTTCTCAATGCTTTTATAAACTTTTTTACGCTTATCAAACTTTCCGTATTTATGACAAAGTACTAAAATAGTACTAACCAAAGGGTTTTCGCAATAAGCTTGAAATTGGTCTGTAGCTTTATCAATTTTTAAATCTTGCGCTTCTTTTACCAAAATCAATTGATAATCGCTCATCATGGGATATCGGCGGGCAGCATTTAAGACGGTCATCACTTCGGTATCCTTGCCATAAAGAACCGTTTGGTTAAACCCTTTCTCCATATCATTCAGCAGATTTTCTTCTATATAATCGCTAATTAAATCGATATAATAGCTCTCATCGCCATGTAATAAATAAATGGGTTTTAATTTTCTGGCTTTAATGTCTTTGATGATATCCGTTGCGCTCATGAAAAGCTAAATTATAAAAATAAGTCCTCTAAAATTTAGCATGTTGAAAATTCACATCGTATTTTTAACCCAATGTTTAAACCAAAGCTTTTAAATCTTCCTCCCTATCCTTTTAAATTGACTCAAAAAGATGATACACTTTTCATTTTTGATGAATTGAGAAAGAAAAGTTTGGTTTTAACACCGGAAGAATGGGTTCGTCAACATTTCATTCAATTTTTAATTCATCAAAAAAAATATCCTCGTACTTTAATTAAATTGGAGGGTGGTTTAAAATTAAATCAGCTGCAAAAGCGAACAGATATTTTAGTTTTTAATTCCCTAGGCAAAGCCGATATTTTAGTAGAATGTAAAGCTAGTTCGGTAAAGATTGACCAAAAGGTTTTTGATCAGATTGCAAGATATAACATGGTTCATCAAGTTAACTATCTGGCAGTTAGTAATGGCTTACAACACTACTTTTGTAGGATGGATTATCAAAATTCTACCTACGCTTTTATTGAGGACCTCCCTCTTTATTCAGAGATTTAATCTTCTCCTTCTTTAATTTTTCTTTAAAATGGATTTTAAAAGGTTTAAAATGGATTTTTAAAATTTATTTTACTCATTAAAAAAAGTTATAACCTTTTAGGAAATTGTTGCGTAAAAGCTAACAACCTCAAACATATAACATTATGAAGCAAAGTATTTACATTCAATTTGAGCAATATCTTTTTTCGAGAAAAGTGATGCTAGCTTTATTAATCGCCTCTCTTTCAACAGCATTAGTCGCTTATGTATTAAATTCAACTTCTGCCATCACAGAGTTGACAGCTTATTACGTTTACACTTTAAGTTCATTTCTCTCCGTATTTTCTATTTATCATCTGTATACCAAAAAGTCTACTGATTATATTTATTTAACAGAAGATGAAATTTGGTTTAAAGAAAAGGATCAGAATGAAACCATTTGTTTGAAATATGCCCATTTAGAGTATTTTGAAACCCGTTTTTCTGAAATTATTTTCTGTACTAAAGAAGAAGAGAAAATGGTGATGACATTAAACAGCATCCGCGATGAGAAAAAACGGTGGGAAATTAAAGAGTTCTTAAGAAATCACATTCGCCAAATCAGAGATCAAAAAATGACCCTGTTGGCATCTGCATAAAAATACGTTTTGGTTTAGTTAATTTAGTGAATCTCCTGCTTGGTAAACAGGGGATTTCTTATTTATAAAGCTCCTAAACTTTCTTCCAGAATTTGAATTTTTGCCTCTGCATCAGCTTTTTTATTTTGCTCGTTTGTTATAATCTCAGGCTTGGCATTTTGAACAAAACGTTCATTAGAAAGCTTTGCGTTAACTGATTTTAAAAAGCCTTGCAAATATTCTATTTCTTTTACGATACGATCTTTCTCAGCTTCGGCATCAATATTTCCTTCTAACGGGATAAAGAACTCGTCTCTACCCGCCATAAAAGCTGCTGTACCTATCATTTTATCAACTATAAAATTCAACTCCGTGATATTGGCCAATTTGAAAATGATATTTTGATATGCTTTAAAATCAATTTCCGAATTTACTTTCACGAACAATGTCAAAGCTTCTTTTGGAGAAATTTGTTTGGTGTTTCTTACATTTCTAATTTCAGAAATGATTTGTTTCACCACTTCCACCTCGGCTAAAAGTTTCTCATTTTTAATTGATGAGGCATCTGGCAATTGTGCTACAATGCAGCAATCTTTCTCTGCTCTTTCACCAAACAATTCATCATGCCAAAGCTCCTCACTTAAAAAAGGCATAAAAGGGTGAATCACTTTTAAAATATTTTCAAAAATTCTAATGGTTGCCTCGTAACTCGCTTTATCAATAGGTTGCTGATAAGTGGGTTTTACCATTTCTAAATACCATGCACAAAAATCATCCCAAACCAGTTTATAAGTTGCCATTAAGGCTTCTGATAAACGATATTGAGAGAAATTATGCTCAATTTCTGTTAAAGCCTCGTTAAATCGAGATTCGAACCAAGCAATAGTCGTCTCATTTGGATTGAGTTTACTTTCATCTACTTCCCACCCTTTTACCAAACGGAAAGCATTCCATATTTTGTTGGCGAAGTTTCTTCCTTGCTCACAAGATGATTCATCAAACATGATATCATTCCCAGCTGGAGAACATAAAAGCATGCCTACTCTTACCCCATCAGCACTATATTTTTCGATTAAATCTAAAGGATCTGGAGAATTTCCTAATGATTTAGACATCTTTCTGCCTAACTTATCTCTTACAATTCCGGTGAGGTAAACGTTTTTAAAAGGAATTTCTCCTCTGAATTCATGACCCGCCATAATCATTCGGGCTACCCAAAAGAATAAAATCTCAGGAGCGGTTACCAAGTCATTTGTTGGATAATAATAGTTTAAATCTTCATTTCCTTCACTGTCTGGATTTCCAAAAACAGTGGGATCGAAAACAGAAATCGGCCAAAGCCACGAAGAAAACCAGGTATCTACAACATCATCGTCTTGTTTTAAATCAGAAGGTTGTAAGTTATAAGTTGTAGGTTTTAAGTTAAATTGCATAACCGCCTCTTCTGCTGTTTTTGCAACTACCACTTCGCCATTTGGTGCGTACCAAGCCGGAATTTGTTGTCCCCACCAAAGCTGACGAGAGATACACCAATCTTTCACATTGCCCATCCAATGGCGATAGGTATTGATAAACTTCTCTGGAATGAGTTTGATGTCCCCATTATTCACATAATCCAAAGCTGGACCAGCCATCTCCCCCATCTTACAAAACCACTGTAATGATAATTTAGGTTCGATAGCAGCATTAGTTCTTTCAGAAAAACCAACCTGAGATTTGTAATCCTCTACTTTTTCTAAAGCTCCAGCATCTTCTAAAAGCTTAGTGATTTTTTTCCGGGCAATAAAACGATCTTCACCAACAAGAATTTGAGCTTTTTCATTTAAGGTTCCATCATCATTTAAAATATCAATAACAGGTAAATGATGCTTTATACCTAATTCATAATCGTTCAAATCATGAGCAGGCGTAACTTTTAAACATCCTGTACCAAAATCCATGGTTACATATTCATCTAAAATAACAGGGATTTCTCTATTAATTAAAGGCACAAAAACCTTCTGACCATGTAAATGAGTATATCTTTCATCATTCGGATTGATACATATTGCCGCATCAGCCATGATAGTTTCTGGACGGGTAGTAGCGATTACTAAGTATTGAGTATGGGGTATTGAGTATTGAGACGCTGTTTTTAGACTCCCGTCCTCGGACTTCGGACTCAACTCATACTTGATATAATATAACTTCTGGTTTACTTCTTTACGGATAACTTCTTCGTCAGAAACAGCAGTTAAACCTTTAGGGTCCCAATTCACCATTCTTACCCCACGGTAAATCAATTCTTTTTTATGTAGATGAATAAAAGTGTCAATCACCGCTTCAGACATAGCAGGATTCATGGTAAAAGAAGTTCTATCCCAGTCGCAACTTGCACCTAACTTTTTAAGTTGGTCTAAGATGATTCCACCATATTTATCTTTCCACTCGTAAGCATATTTTAAAAACTCTGCTCTGCTTAAATCCTTCTTATTGATTCCTTTTTCTTTAAGCATGGCCACCACTTTAGCCTCGGTAGCAATAGACGCATGATCAGTTCCGGGAACCCAACATGCATTTTTACCTTTCATCCTTGCTCTTCGCACCAACACATCCTGAATGGTATTATTCAACATGTGCCCCATGTGCAAAACTCCAGTCACATTTGGAGGAGGAATAACAATGGTATATGGTTCTCTTTCATCAGGAACCGACTTAAAAAAGTCGTTTTCCATCCAAAACTGATACCACTTATCTTCTATTTCTTTGGGGTTATAGGTTTTCGCAATGCTCATAAAAGTTCTAAATCTTTTTCGAATCGCAAAAATAGGTTTTCTTAAGTTATTTTTTTGCTAAAACAGAAAGCATTGGCTTTTATTATGGCTTTTGGAATTTGAAAGACTTCAAATTTTTAAAATGACCATTAGCAATAATCCTTTTCTGAGTTTCCTGAATGTTCCTCATAGAAGGCATAATTTCTTTGAAATGGGTGATCATCATTTGTTGGCGTTCTTCCTCTTCTAGATCAGCTAATAAATTTAACTTTTGCATTTTATTTAAACCAGAGTAGTGCGCAATTTGGTACGAATAAATTTCGGGTTTAACGTTTTCGATTTCCTTTCGTTGCGTCAGCAGCGATTGGAATTCTTCATACAAGTCTTGTAATTCGTTAAATTGTATCAAATTATAAGATGGGTCATTTTCCATCATTTCAATTTCGGCTCCTGCGTATGATTTATCTTCATAATGATCTAAAAAATTAATCACACCAAAAACATCTACTCCCTCCGTAATAACGTCCATTTCTCCACTTTCATAATGTTTAGCGATGTCCACAAGCCTTATTCTGGTGCCTAACAAATGGATTTTATTGTCCACAACAGGGGGGATTCCAAAATGGTTAACTACGCCTTCTTTCAAATCATTAAAAAGATCGCGATAGCGTTGTTCAAAAATATGAAGATTGACTTGTTCACCAGGAAAAACTATCAGCTCGAGAGGAAAAATCGCTAGATTCATAGACATGTAACAATAATTTTATGAGTTTGTTGTTTAAATATTATGAGGCTCGGAAACACGAAAATACCCTTAAAAACAAGTATTCTCAACCTTTTAAATATAAAAATATTTTTAAGATCCATTTATTATTGGTTTAATAAATAATTTTGTAAGTCTATTATTGGATTTTACATAAATCTATACATAAATTCACTTTTTGTTTTCCAATTAAAATTCTAAATAATTTATAACATGAAACTAAAATTAGCTTCCTTGATGCTTATTGGTGGTGCTTCATTAGCCTCTCCAACTTTTGCACAAACAGCACAGAAAAAATTTATTGACAGGGCTAACATGGATTTGAGTGTAAAGCCAGGTGATGATTTTAACGAATATGCAAATGGTAACTGGATAAAAAATAATCCCGTACCAGCAAAAGAAACCCGTTGGGGTAGTTTTAATGAACTAAGAGACTTCAACATTAATGCGGTTAAAACATTATTAACCACTGCAATGAATAATAAATCTGCAGCACCAGGTTCTATTGAAAAACGCGTGGGAGATTTTTATACTGCAGGTATGGATAGCTTAACTATCGAAAAGTTAGGCTTCACACCCATTAAAAGTGATTTAGCTAAAATATCATCCATAAAAGATATCAATGGCGTAATTGATGAAATAGCATATTTAAGAACAGTTGGTGGTGGATCTCCTGTTTTTGGTTTTTACGTCGGTCAAGATCGTAAAAATCCAAAGGTGATGATGGCGCAAGTAGGTCAAGGAGGAACTAGTTTACCAGATCGTGATTATTATTTAAAAGACGATCCACGCTCATTAAAAATCAGAGCTGCTTATAAAGATTATATCATTAAACTTTTTACATTAACTGGCGCTAATACTACTGATGCAGCAAAAAGTGCCGATGCTATTATTGCTTTAGAAACTAAGTTTGCAGATGCGCAAATGAGCAGAGTGGAAATGAGAGATCCATACAAAACTTACAACAAATTTAGTGTTGCAGATTTAAGCAAAACTACTCCTTTGATAGATTGGTCTAGTTTAATGGCTAAAATGAAAGTGACTGGTGAAGATTCTATATTGGTAGGCAATCCTAAATTCATGGTTGTTGCCAATGACCTTCTAAAAAGTACGCCTGTTTCTGATTGGAAAACTTACTTGAAATGGAATGTTTTAAAAAGTTCTGCAGCTTATTTAAGTTCTCCTTTTGTTGATGCCAATTTCGCCTTCTCGCAAGTATTAACCGGTCAAAAAATCCCTACTCCTAGATGGCAAAAAATGTCTTCCATGACGGATGGAACTATTGGAGAACTTTTAGGACAGCTTTATGTGAAGAAATATTTTAAACCTGAAGCCAAAGCAAGAATGAAAGAACTGGTAGCTAACTTATCAAAAGCTTATGAAATTAGGATAAAAAACTTAAGTTGGATGAGTGATGTCACCAAACAAAAAGCGTTAGATAAATTACATGCTTTTACTCCAAAAATTGGATATCAAGATAAATGGGAAAATTATGATGGTTTAGCGATTAATAAAAATACTTATTTCCAGAATGTGAAAAACGCAGCTGTTTGGGGATATAATGACATGATTAATAAATTAGGCAAACCAGTTGATAAAACTAAATGGGGGATGACACCACCAACGGTGAATGCCTACTACAATCCTGTACTTAACGAGATTGTTTTCCCAGCTGGAATTCTACAATTCCCATTCTTTGATCCTAATGCAGATGATGCTGTAAATTACGGTGGTATTGGTGCTGTAATAGGTCATGAAATGTCACATGGTTTTGATGATAGCGGAAGCCAATATGATAAAGATGGAACGCTTCGCAATTGGTGGACACCAGAAGATTTAGCTCGTTTTAAAGCAAAAACAACACAACTTGGAGAACAGTACGATGGTTACAAAATTCAAGACTCATTACATGTAAATGGTAAATTAACCATGGGCGAAAACATTGGTGACTTAGGCGGACTGAATGCGGCGTATACTGCCTTTAAAATGACTAAAGAAGGTCAATCAGATGAAAAAATTGATGGCTTTACACCAGATCAAAGATTCTTCTTGGCTTGGGCTCAAGTTTGGAGAAGTAATACTTTACCTGAAACTGAATCGCAGCTACTAATGACAGATCCTCACTCTCCAGGAGAAATCAGAGTAATTGGCCCCATCGTAAATATGGATGCATGGTATAACGCATTTAACGTAAAACCAGGAGATAAGCTTTATTTAGCTCCAGATGCCAGAAACAAAATTTGGTAAACCCTTTAAAAAATCCGGATGAAAAATCATCCGGATTTTTTTATTTTATGCCTATTTACATTCACTTAAAATTGGTTAAATACCTACATTTATACCAATCTTTAATTTCAATACGTTAAATACCTTATGTTAAAAAAACTACTTTTCTTTTCTTTTATACTATTTCCATTTTCATTGTTTTCACAAATAAAAAATCAAGAATTTAAACAAATGCTGGACAGTATATATAGCCACACAGTGCCATTAATCAGTGTAGATTCTTTAAAGGAAATTAAAAAAAGTGTTTTTTTATTAGATGCCAGAGAAAAAGATGAGTTTGATGTTAGTCACCTTAAAAATTCACGTAATGTAGGTTACATTTGGTTTGATATGCGTAAAGTTTACGATATTCCAAAAGATGCAATCGTAGTAGTTTATTGCTCCGTGGGTTACAGAAGTGAGAAAATTGCCGAAAAATTAATTCACGACGGCTATAAAAATGTTTTCAATTTATACGGAGGTATTTTCGAATGGGGAAATGAAGGCAATCCCATTTACAAAGATAATGGCATACAAACTACCGAGATTCATACCTATAATAAGAAATGGGCTAAATGGGTAGAAAGAGGTACAAAAGTATATTAAAAAGAGCTGTTAAGCGTCCATGTCTGAATCTTTAGAATTAAAAATAGTCATCACTGCTGATGGTTCTAAAACCATATATCACCCTATTATCAAAGAAAATTACCATAGCCGTAACGGCGCCTTACAAGAAAGCAACCATGTTTTTTTAAATTCTGGTTTACGCTATTACTTAGCGGATAAACAAGTTGAAAATGTTTCCATATTAGAAGTAGGTTTTGGAACCGGACTCAACTTTTTGCTCACTAACGATTTTTGTACGGGCAAAGAAATTATTCTTAACTATGTAGGATTAGAGGCTTACCCGCTTAGTTTGAAACTCATCGAAGACACAGAATATCATCAAATTGTTTCTTCTAATAGTTGGGAAATATTTTTAGAAAATTATGAGAAAGCACTAACAGAAAGTGTAATGCTCAATCAATTTTGCAGCTTGCACATAGCCTGTATAGATGCAAAAATATATACTACCAATTTACTTTTTGATGTGATTTATTTTGATGCTTTTGCGTCATCAAACCAACCCGAGCTATGGACGAAAGAATTTATTACCCACATCGTGAGTTTCTTGAAACCAGGAGGCGTATTTGTTACCTACGCCATCACAGGTGATTTAAAAAGAATTATGAAATCTTTAGGATTAAAGATTGAAAAAGCGCCCGGTGCTGCCGGAAAAAGAGAAATGTTGAGGGCTATAAAGCCCTAAACCTTATTCGCCCAACTCTAGCACAAAAAATGTTCCTGGTAAAACCATCGGCCATCTTTGCCCTTCAACGGGCTTAAATTGTGCACTTGGTAAAAAGATATGATGTGTTGTTGGGTCTACTGTAATCGTTCTTGCTCGTACAGCCGACTTTACCGTTTGTACTACTCTAAAATCATTAGCACTCAATTCCTTTACTATAGTTACTGTTCCTTCGCCATTAGAAGCAAAAGCTAATTTCTTTGTCTGATCAAAGACAATGCCATCACAACCTTCGCCTATAGGTAATTGGAATAAGGACTTACCAGTTTCAGTATCTAATATTTCCATATATTTATTACCACCACCACCCACAATTAAGCGGTGAGTTGCTCTATCCAAAGCCAAACCCGTTGGCTCCTTCCCTTTTGCTAATTTCCAGTATGCTTCCACCTCATGGGTTTTGCTATTTATTTTTACAACCTCATTTTTATCTTCAACATTCACAAAAACATGTCCTTTTCCATCAGAAACTACAGTTTCTGGCTTACCACCTACTGCTACAGTTGCTATCACTTTATCCGTTTTGGGATCAATAAAAGATAAATCATTGCTTCGTCCGTTGCAAGTGATGATCATTCCATTAAAATCGTCATAAAATATGGCATCAGGATTTTGACCTGTCGGGATATCTTTTAAAATCTGATTGGTTTTTAAATCAAAAACACTGACCGAATTAGACCTTCCGTTACTAGTATATCCTCTGCCTAAAGCCTCAATAATAGCGACTCCATGAACACCCATCCTAGGCGAAACTACGCCAACAGAATCTCCTGTTACTAAATTTAAAACCGTTAGTCTATTTCCATGAGAAACATATAAGCGTTGATTTGTAGGGTTAGCAAAAATATAATCCCAGCCACCAGTACCACCGATATGATCTTTTTTGATAATATGATAGGAGGTTTCTTGCGCTGATACACAACCGGTAACGAAAACACCCAAAACTAAAATATAAATGAATTTCAACATGATCTTAAATTTTTGACTAGTTAGTCATTAATTCTGAAGACATTCTGAATTGGGGGGGTGGTGGATGGCTGATAGTTGGAAGGTTGTTTTTGGTCATCTGTTCGAGTGGTGTGCGGGTACGGTCCAGTAGCTGTTCGGATAAAGGTACTTTTATCCGAACACGACTCGAACAGGTACTGGATCGATGCTGGATGATTCATTGTGGATGGTTCATGGTGGATGGCTGATAGTCCGATGGCGGAGGACCGGGATTGGCGGTTGATGATTTATCTTGGTGGCTTGTAATGTTTAAGCGGATAATTGATCAGAGCTACGGATTAGCACTCTATCCTAAGCTTATCCTTGCTCTATCTTACGTTTATCTTAGCTTGATCTTACGTTATGTACTGTGCTGGCAATGATTGGTGGGGAATATTTATGAGATGAATTTAAAGATTTTTTGTGAAAATAGCAAAAGGTTGGAAGTGGATAGACGGGAGTCCGAGGACCGAAGACTGTTGTAGATGGGTGATAGTCCGATATCGGAGGACCGAAGATCGGTGTAGATGGGTAAAGTTGTCCGAAATCTTTATGCTTTTGCCTGAAAGCTATGTCTGAATCACGGATTTAGGGGATTATAGGATTACATCGATATGAGTGTTGTATTAAAATACAAGGACATTACTGAGAAAATTATTAGTTATCCTTTTGATTATTAATTTTAGTGCATGCCTAATTGGGGATATACTGGATTTTCAAATTAGGTGATTGATTAGTGCGCTTTTTTAGCTTTGCTATTATTTGAAATAGAAAATATTTTTCTTTAGCTTTAGTTATCTAATTGCCTTTGGAAATGAATTACAAAGTTGAACTTGTAGAACATCGAAAAGAAAAACGCATTGCGGTTTGGTTTGAAAACAAACTCGAGCTGATTGCTCGTATAAAAGCATTGGGTGATGCCCGTTGGAGTAAGACCTTGAATGCTTGGCATTTACCTAATACACCAGAAAACCGCTTAAGATTTAAATTGTACAGTTTGCCTGTGGTGCATTTAGGGATGGATAAAATTGAGCATGTAGAAAAGTTTAGGAGGTATCTTTATACCAAAAGGTACAGCGAAAACACCATTAAAACTTATAGCGAAGCACTAAAATCTTTCCTGCTGTTTTATCAGGAGAAGGAAATTAGTAGTATTGATAACGAGGATGTGGTGAACTATTATCAGGAGCATATCATTAAGAACAAGCTTTCTTCCTCCTATCAAAATCAAATTATCAACGCCATCAAATTATATTTCAGCATCATAAAACAAACTGCCATTAGCGTCGAGAAAATCTATCGCCCTAAAAGAGAAAAGTTATTGCCTAATGTTTTGAGCAAAGAGGAGATTAAGAAAATACTGAACTCGCATAGCAATATCAAACATAAAACCATGCTGAGTTTAATTTATAGCTGTGGTTTAAGAAGAAGTGAGCTATTGAATTTAAAAGCTAATGACATTGACTCGGAAAGGAAATTGGTAATTATTAGACAGGCAAAAGGTAAGAAAGATCGGATCGCACCGCTATCTGATTTAATTTTAACGATGCTTAGAGATTATTATAAGATGTATAAACCCATCAATTGGCTTTTCGAAGGACAGGAAGCTGGCGAAAAATATTCTGAAAAAAGTCTTCAAAGCATTCTCAAACAAGCTCTAGAAAAGGCAAAAATTAAAAAACCGGTAACCTTACATTGGTTACGTCACAGTTATGCGACCCATTTATTAGAGGGCGGAACAGATTTACGTTATATTCAGGAAATTTTAGGACATAAAAGCAGTAAAACGACGGAGATCTATACTCATGTAAGTACCAAAAGTATTAGAAATGTAAAAAGCCCTTTTGATGATTTATAAAAATAATATATTTAAAAATAAAAATGATTGCTATCAGACCTATACCTCCAATTTTAGCTGTATAGGTCTGAAAAAGTCAGACATATATACAAGTTACCTGCAACCCGTGACGACCGTGCTAACTTAAAACTGACTGCAAGAAACGAACAATGGACATCTCAATAGTAATAGACAAATCCACATTTCAATCGTTGAGTTTTGACGAGTTGTT
>JAHJVW010000009.1 GCA_018828585.1 Bacteroidota bacterium | reverse complement strand
TGCATTTAATTAAAAGCACTCATTTGTATGAGTGTACGTTTAGATTTTTTCACAACTTATAAATCATATTGTAGATGATTCAAATTACACTTCCCGATGGTTCTGTTAGGGAATATGAAAAAGGAACCAATGCGCACCAAATTGCGCTTTCTATCTCCGAAGGTTTAGCCCGAAATGTACTAGCAGCAGAAGTAAACGGAAAAGTGGTTGACTCATCTTTGCCCATCGATGCTGATGCTAGCGTTAAGTTATTAACCTGGAACGATGCGAATGGTAAATCTACTTTCTGGCATTCTTCCGCTCACTTATTAGCCGAAGCATTAGAAGCGTTATATCCAGGCACAAAGTTTGGGATTGGACCTGCTATCGAAACAGGTTTTTATTACGACGTTGATTTTGGAGACCGGGAGTTTTCTTCAGATGATTTTAAAAAGATAGAAGACAACGTATTAGAATTAGCCCGTACCAAATCAGAATATACCAAAGAAGCTATCTCAAAAGCTGATGCGATTAAATATTTTGAAGAAAAAGGTGATGAATACAAATTGGACTTAATTAAGGATCTAGAGGATGGAAAAATCACTTTCTATACTCAAGGCAATTTTACAGATTTATGTCGCGGACCTCACATTCCTAATACTGGATTTATCAAAGCTGTGAAGCTAATGAATGTTGCTGGTGCCTACTGGCGAGGAGACGAGACTAGAAAGCAATTAACACGTATTTATGGTGTAACTTTTCCTAAGCAAAGTGAGTTGACTGAATATCTTCACATGATTGAAGAAGCGAAGAAGCGTGATCACCGAAAATTAGGTAAAGAATTAGAGTTGTTCACTTTCTCTGAAAAAGTGGGAATGGGTTTGCCATTATGGTTACCCAAAGGAACTGCTTTGAGAGAAAGATTGGTGAATTTCCTATCAAAAGCCCAACAAAAAGCAGGTTATGAGCAAGTCATCACTCCTCATATCGGACATAAAAACTTATATGTAACTTCAGGTCATTATGATAAATATGGTGCTGATTCTTTTCAGCCCATAAAAACTCCGCAAGAAGGGGAGGAATTCTTTTTAAAACCAATGAACTGTCCTCACCACTGTGAGATTTATAAATTTAAACCACGTTCTTACAAAGACTTACCAGTTCGTTTAGCAGAGTTTGGAACAGTTTACCGTTATGAGCAAAGTGGCGAATTACATGGTTTAACCAGAGTAAGAGGTTTTACTCAAGATGATGCGCATTTATTTTGTCGCCCAGATCAAGTGAAAGAAGAGTTTAAAAAGGTAATCGATTTAGTGTTACATGTTTTCAAAGCTTTAGGTTTCGAAAATTATACTGCTCAAGTTTCTTTACGTGACCCTTCAAATAAAGGAAAATATATTGGTTCTGATGAAAATTGGGAATTAGCTGAATCAGCAATTATTGAAGCCGCTGCTGAAAAAGGATTGACAACAGTAGTAGAGCTTGGCGAAGCTGCATTTTACGGTCCAAAACTGGACTTTATGGTGAAAGATGCTTTAGGGAGGAAATGGCAGCTGGGAACTATTCAGGTAGACTATAATTTACCGGAAAGATTCGAATTAGAATATACTGGAAGTGATAATCAGAAACATCGCCCTGTGATGATTCATAGAGCTCCATTTGGTTCTTTAGAAAGATTTGTTGCGGTTTTAATTGAACATTGTGCTGGAAATTTTCCCTTATGGTTAACACCAGAACAATTTATTATTTTACCTATTTCTGAAAAGTTCGAAGAATATGGAAAAAAAGTTTTAGAATCGTTAAATAATTCCGATATTCGCGGTTTGATTGACTTGCGGGACGAAAAGATTGGTCGGAAAATTAGAGACGCAGAAATCAAAAAAATTCCCTTTATGTTGATTATTGGAGAGAAGGAAGCATTAGATGGTACGGTTTCTGTAAGAAAACATGGTGAAGGTGATGTAGGGGTGATGAGCATAGAAGAATTTAGCAATCATCTTCAAAAAGAAATTTTAGTATAAATAATAAAAATGGAGGACAATCATTAGACCAAAATTGAATCCGAATAGAAGCAGACGAATAACAGAACCAGCTCATAATATCAATAGAAGAATTAGAGCTAAAGAAGTTAGGGTAGTTGGTGAGGATATAGAGCAGGGAATTTACCCTATAGAAAAAGCATTGGAGATGGCAACAGAGATGGATCTTGACTTGGTCGAGATTTCACCTAATGCTAATCCTCCGGTATGTAAAATTGTTGATTATAATAAGTTTGTTTATGAGCAAAAGAAAAAGCTGAAAGAAATTAAAGCTAATGCTAAACAAACGGTGATAAAGGAAATCCGTTTTGGACCCAACACCAGTGATCACGATTTTCAATTTAAATTGAAACACGCTGTTTCTTTTCTAGAGAATGGTGAAAAGGTGAGAGCCTATGTTCATTTCAAAGGAAGAGCGATAGTTTATAAAGAACAGGGGGAAATTTTGTTATTAAAATTTGCCCAAGCCTTAGAAGATGTTGGTAAAGTAGAATTATTGCCAAAATTGGAAGGTAAAAGAATGTTCTTGACAGTAGCGCCTAAATCAGGAAAAAATTAATATTAACAGATTAAATTAAAAGCATTATTATGCCAAAAATGAAAACCAATTCTAGTGCTAAAAAGCGTTTTTCGCTTACTGGAACAGGTAAAATCAAAAGAAAGAGTGCCTATAAAAGCCACATTCTTACAAAAAAGACCACCAAGCAAAAACGCAACTTAACTCATACTCAGTTAGTTTCTGACGGAGACATGGGAAATGTTAAACGTATGCTTGCCATCGGAAAATAAAAAAATTATTAACCAGGGATTGGGTTTAAGTATTCTGTTAAAGGAATCACCTCTTACCAAAAACAATTAAATTATGCCACGTTCGGTTAACGCAGTAGCGTCAAGAAGAAGAAGAAAAAAAATCATGAACCTAGCCAAAGGCTATTGGGGTTCAAGAAGCAAGGTTTATACCGTTGCAAAAAATACTGTTGAAAAAGGATTGCAATATGCCTTTAGAGATAGAAAAGTAAAGAAAAGAGAATTCAGATCTTTATGGATTCAGCGTATTAATGCCGCATCTCGTGAACACGGAATGTCTTACTCACAGTTTATTGGAAAACTAACTACTAAAAATATCGGGTTAAACCGTAAAGTTTTAGCTGACTTAGCCATGAACGATCCAAAAGCTTTCGCAGCTATTGTTGATGCAGTAAAATAAAAAGAAATCTGTTTTAGGATTAAAAAAAGAGCTCAAATTGAGCTCTTTTTTTTTGCTTATTATTTTTAATTTTTAGCTATTATAATAATCTAATAGATTTATTGCATATATTTATGATATCAATTTGATATCATAAAGATCG
>JAHJVW010000092.1 GCA_018828585.1 Bacteroidota bacterium | reverse complement strand
GTAATCGAAAACCAGTCTACTGATTTTTGGTTATTTTCGTAACAAATGGAAGCCAAATATATTGATTACGACGAAACCCGATGTTTTTCTTCAACAGTAAGTAAATTACTTGCTCGAGATCAAAATTTAGCACCTTTTATCAATCAATTTCCTAGTTTAAGTACTTTCGAAAAAATTATTTCAGAAAGAAAATTCAAAGGAAATAGAACAAAATTGGTGGAGGTACTTCAACATCAATATCAAGATATTATCCATCAACCCGTAGCTTTAAAATCAAATATTGAAGCTTTAAGCAAAGAAAATACTTATACAGTTACTACCGGACATCAACTCAATATTTTCACCGGCCCACTTTATTTTATTTTTAAGATTGTAACCGCCATCAATCTGGCGAAAGAATTAAAAAATCAATTTCCTGATAAAAATTTTGTCCCTGTATATTGGATGGCTACCGAGGACCATGACTTTGAGGAAATCAACCATACTTATATTGGTGATAAAAAAATCAGTTGGAAATTAAATGCTACTGGTGCTACCGGAAGATTAAACACGAAATCTATCATTCAGGCTTTAAATGAGTACAAAGGTATTTTAGGGATTTCGAAAAACGCAGAAAAACTTTCAGAAATGGTTGCTAAAGCTTACGCTGATGGAAAAAATTTAGCCGATGCCACGCGTTATTTAGCAAATGAATTGTTCGGAGAATTTGGTTTGGTGATTATAGATGCAGATCATCCTATTTTAAAATCTCAGTTCACTGAAATTATTGAACGAGACATCATTAATAAAAACAGCTTTAGAAACATCGAAGAAAGCAGTAAAAAATTAGCCGAAATAGCTATTCATGCTCAGGTAAATCCACGTGAAATTAACTTTTTTTATTTAACCGATGATTTACGCGAACGTATTATTTTTGAAGATAATAGATACCAAGTTTTAAATACAGAGGTTTCTTTTTCGAAAGATGAATTGAAGCAAGAAATCAAAAATCATCCAGAAAGGTTTAGCCCTAATGTGGTGATGCGTCCACTTTATCAGGAAGTAATTCTACCTAATTTGGCTTATATCGGTGGTGGTGGTGAATTGGCTTATTGGCTTCAATTAAAGGCTAACTTCGATTTTTATCAAGTTGATTTCCCTCTGTTAGTTTTAAGAAATTCGGCCATGATTGCGGATGAAAAAACCGTGGTTAAACTTCAAAAACTCAAGCTGACTTTCGCCGATGCTTTTGAAGAAACTCAAGCTTTAAAAAAGAAATACGTTCATCAGCATACACAGCATCAACTTAATTTAAGTACGGAATGGGATAACTTAAAATCTATTTTTGATGATCTTAAATCAAGGGTACAGCAAATTGATCCCACTTTGGCACCAAGTACCGAGGCTGTAGAAGTAAGATTAAAAAAAGCATTAGACAGTTTAGAGAAAAAGTTAATGAGAGCCGAGAAAAGAAACTTTTCTGAAGCTATTAGTGATATCGAAAAAATCAAAAATCAGCTTTTTCCGGGCGGAGGTTTACAAGAACGAAAAGAAAACTTTGGCTTGTTCTATGTGAAATATGGCGATGACTTTATTCCTGAATTAATTAACCATTTCAAACCTTTAGACTTCAAGTTTACTATTTTACATTAGAAATGCAATTTCAAAATTTCCAAGAAGATACCTTAAGAAAATTTACGCATTCTGTTTTCCTAAAAATGGGTTGTTCGCTTGAACACGCTAATTTAGCAACTGATGTTTTAATCAAAGCAGATTTACGAGGGATAGATTCGCATGGTGTTGCCCGCTTAACTGGCTATGTACGTCTTTGGGAGAAGGGAAGAATTAATCCAAAACCCAATATTAAAGTCATTCACGAAACCGCTACCACAGCAACTGTAGATGGTGATGCAGGTTTAGGTTTGGTTGTAGCGCCATTCGCCATGGATTTAGCCATTAAAAAAGCTAAAGATTTTGGATCGGGATGGGTAGCCGTTAAAAATTCCAATCATTTCGGGATAGCAGGATATCACAGTTTAAAAGCCGTGGAAAATGACATGATTGGTTATGCTTTAACCAATGCCAGCCCTTTAGTGGCACCTACTTTTTCATCCGAAAGAATGTTGGGAACTAATCCAATCTGCTACGCGTTCCCTGCTGGAAAATTTCCACCTGTTGTGGTAGACATGGCGACTTCTACAGCCGCCAATGGCAAACTAGAAATTGCACAACGTCAAGGAAAAAATGTGCCCGAAGGATGGATACAAGATAAAGATGGAAATGCCGCTTTACATCCTGCTGATTTAAAAAATGGAGGTTCTCTCCTACCGCTTGGCTCTGATAGAGAACATGGCAGTCATAAAGGTTTTGGATTGAGTGCGACAGTAGATATTTTATCAGCAGTATTATCTGGCGCCAGTTACGGTCCTTGGGCACCACCTTTTGTTGCTTTTATGGATCCATTACCAGATCAACCAGGCGAAGGCTTGGGACATTTCTTAGGTGCAATGCGTGTGGATGGTTTTAGACCGATCGAGGATTTCAAAGCCAATATGGACAACTGGATCCAACGATTTAAGGATGCAAAACCTATCGATGAAAATCAAAAAGTAATTATTCCCGGTGAACCTGAATTAGCTGCTGAAAAAGAAAGAAAAGTTAATGGAATTCCTTTAATTAATGTTGTGGTTAATGATTTAAATGAGGTTGCTCAGAAATTAGGGTTAAACAAACTTTAAATTCACCTCATGCCTAACCGAAATATCATCTCCCTCTCCCTTTGGGAAAGGGTTTAAGGGTGAGGGGACTAAATGTGGTTTGAAATAAATTCTGTTTTCACCTCATCCCTAACCCTTCTCCTCTAGGAGAAGGGAACCGAAATTTAGTTAATTACAGCTATTCAATTCCTTAATTAATTTCTCTAAATCCGCTAAAAAGTTTTCTGGCCACTTGTAAACTATTTCATTATCATATCTTACTACATAATTTCCTAGAGATTTTAAATATTCGTCTCTTATAAAGTCATAATTGGATTGTCCTAATTCATCATGAACTTTACCATCAATTTCGATAATCAGTTTCAATTCATGACAATAAAAATCTACAATATATTTCTCTATTTGATGCTGCCTACGAAATTTATAATTACCGAATTTTCTATTGCGAAGAATAAACCACATTCGCATTTCAGACGGGGTTGATTCTTTTCTTAATAATCGTCGAAATGATTTAGAGTCCATATTTAAATTTAATGGTTTTTAAGAATATTTTCACCTCATCCCTAACCCTTCTCCTCAAGGGGAAGGGAACCAATACTTTTTCTCCCTCTCCC
>JAHJVW010000091.1 GCA_018828585.1 Bacteroidota bacterium | reverse complement strand
CCTAATCCTATTAATATTATCTAAACTAGTTGAAACATCTCTTCAATATAACCCTACTAATTTTTACCCTAAAAAACTAAAATGGACTTTTTAAGGCTCGACTATTTAGAGCATTTATAATCGCATTACCATGTACGCTTTGCATCTCCTTTATAACACCAATAGGTTTTTCCGTATTCAAATCAATGACATCAACAGTAGTCTGATGAGAAATATAATCGATGGTTTAAATAATCAATTTTAAATAATCATAGCCTCCATTTCCAGGTAAACTGATGGATTTTTCGAATACCTATTGTTTTTGAGTGTAGGTCTTATTTATGGTTAAACAAGCCAAAATAACTATTAAACTAAGTTTAATTTTGTTGAACATTTAATTTTGATTTATATGGTTTAAATAGTTTACTGTCGAGCCAGTAAGCCAACTTCGTAGTTAATATCCCTATACCTGCTCCAGTAATTACATCGCTTAAGTAATGCTTGTTATTATACATTCTTAAAACACCAGTTGCGCCAGCTGCTAGGTATCCGGTGTAACTTAAGATTGGGTTTGAATGTTTAAATTCTTGGTGCATAAATTCTGCTCCTGAAAAAGCCGTTGCAGTATGACCAGATGGAAATGAGGAATGAGAAGTCCCGTCAGGTCTTACTACTTGAGTGGCATTCTTCAGTAAAAAAACAGAACCAGCCATTAAAATTGAAGAGGTAATATATAATCTAACTGATTGCAAACCATTGTGTTCCCCTTTCAATCCAGATGATTTTAAAGCAAAAGTTGCAAAAGCGGGTGAAAATTGAAGATAATTATCTACTGAAGTTTTGAAACTCGGATGATCTTCTACAATCTCATTTTTAGTGCTCATGTTTAATGATCTGAGGCCGTCATTTTCTAAGGCAACCAAACCATAGGCCGTTAATGCTAATGGCACAATGTAAGATTTGGCACTTTTATAGGATGAAGACCTGACTTTAAAACCATGAGAATAGGATGAGGAATCTGGTTTATTGAATTGGGTTTGTCCAAAAACTATAATACTCAGAAAGGTAGAGCAGACAACGGTTAGAATGATTTTCTTCATATTTATACAATTCTTTGTTAAATATCATTTGTAATTCTGAAGAAAATCAGAAGATTAGACGCTTAACTCATTGCCGCTATTTGATGTAGCAATTCGTCAACGTATTTACGTTCATTTGCTAACCGTGGAACTTTATGTTGTCCTCCCAATTTTCCTTTATTTTTTAGCCAATTATAAAAAGTACCATCATTAGCTATATGAACTTTTGGACGACGCAAAGCCATGTCTTTAAATCGTTTGGCATCATAATCTGAATTAACTTCTCGTAATGTGTTGTCTAATATATCAATAAAACGTTCGAATTCTTTTGGTTTTTTCTCAAACTCAATAATCCATTCATGAGCGCCACACTCATTTTCATTAAAATAAATTGGACAAGCAGTATAATCTCTAATCTGTGCTCCAGTATCCAAACAAGCTTTACTGAGTGCCTTTTCTGCATTATCTATAATTAACTCTTCCCCAAATGCATTGATGAAATGCTTGGTTCTTCCTGTGATTTTTAGTCGATAGGGATTATTTGAAGTGAATTTTACGGTATCACCAATCATATATCGCCATAAACCCGCATTGGTACTAATTACAATAGCATAATTTTTATCAAGCTCAACTTCAGATAAAGAAATGGTTTTAGGAGACTCTTTATCTAGCTCTTCCATTGGGATGAATTCGTAATAAATTCCATAATCTAACATGAGCAATAAATCAGTCTCTTCGCTTTGATCTTGTATGCCAAAAAAACCTTCAGAAGCATTATAAGTTTCCAGATAATACATATCCGATTTTGGAACTAATTTTTTGAACTGCTCACGATAAGGTTCGAAATTCACCGCTCCATGAACGTATAATTCTAAATTAGGCCATACTTCTAATAAATTCTTTTTACCCGTTATCTCCAAAATTCTCTTTGCCAAAACGATTGTCCATGTAGGGACACCTGCAATATTGGTTACATTTTCTTCAATGGTAGCCCTTGCCATTTTTTCAATTTTCTCTTCGTAATTATCCATTAAAGCGATGGACATATCTGGGGTACGAAGCATTTCTGCCCAAAAAGGAAGGTTTTTAATAATTACGGCAGAAAGATCTCCATAAAAAGAATCGGGGCTAAGTTGATTAATTTGATGACTACCTCCTAAAACCAAACTTTTTCCAGTAAACATTTTAGCTTCAGGCCGATTGTTACAATAGATGGCCAACATATCTTTTCCCCCTTTAAAATGACATTCTTCCAAAGATTCTTCACTTACCGGGATAAACTTGCTCCTGTCATTTGTGGTACCTGATGATTTCGCGAACCATTTAATTTCAGATGGCCACAAGATATTTTGCTCTCCATTGAGCATTCGTTGGATATAGGGCTTTAAAGTGTCGTAATTTTGAACCGGGACTCGTTCTTTAAACTGATTAATGTTTTCGATGGAACGATAATCATATTTTTTGCCCCATTCTGTGCTAATCGCATCATTTACCAAAGAAGCAAACCATTCTTCCTGCACTTCATCGGGATATTTCATAAAAAGCTCTATCTGGTGCATTCGCTTTTTCATGTACCAGTTCATGAAGGAATTTACGATCGTCATTCTTTAGTTTAGGTTTGAATTACGAAGCTTAAGATAGATAGCTTTTCGTAAAAAAAGAAATTTAGAACTTTTTGATTTTTAGTTCGAAGTGCTGTCCCAAATAAAACTTTCTAGCCATTTCATTATCTGCAATCTCCTGAGGTGTTCCAGCTAACATAATATTTCCTTCGGCTAAAAGATAAGCTCTATCTGTGATTGAAAGAGTTTCGTTCACATTATGGTCAGTAATTAAAATCCCAATATTTCTATGCTTTAAGCGAGCAACAATCATCTGAATTTCTTCTACCGCAATGGGGTCAACACCTGCAAAAGGTTCGTCTAATAAAATAAATTTTGGATCGGCAGCCAAAGCTCTTGCAATTTCAGTTCTTCTTCTTTCCCCTCCGGATAATAAATCACCTCTGTTTTTTCTTACTTTGTTTAGGCTAAACTCATTAATTAAAGTTTCTAGTTTATCCTTTTGCTCATCCTTTTTTAGAGTAGACATTTCTAGAACTGCCATGATGTTATCCTCTACGCTTAGTTTTCTGAAAACAGAAGCCTCTTGAGCCAAGTAACCAATGCCTTTTTGTGCTCTTCGGTACATTGGATCTTCGGTAATATCTTCTTCCTCTAAAAATACTTTTCCTTCATTTGGTCTAATTAATCCTACAATCATATAAAAAGAAGTCGTTTTCCCTGCTCCGTTTGGACCCAATAAACCAACAATTTCTCCCTGCCCTACTTGAAAAGAGACATTGTTCACCACTACTCTTTGCTTGTATTTTTTAATCAGATTTTCTGCCCTTAAAATCATGTGCTTAATAAGTTTTAATCCCTTTTATATTTAATTGAATTTTTTTCTTGTCTTTCCAAACGTTTTGCTCAATCGTATAGCATATATCAAATGGCTTTCCTCGGTTAATTTGTTCTAAATCTTCGCCCAAACCAAATGCGATACAATCAAAAATAGGACTTGATGGCTGTCTAACTGTCATTTTTAAATGGTTATTGCCAACAATTGAACCATATCCGTAAGAGTTAACATTTTTACTTATAAAAACCGGAGCCATATTTTGTGGACCAAACGGAGAAAATTGAGTCAATATCCTATAAAATTTAGGGTTGATTTGGGCTAAGTCTAATTCCTCATCTATAGAAATTTCTTGTGTTAATAAATCATCTGTAATACTTGCCGAAACGACTTCTTCAAAACGCTGGCTAAAAGCCACTACGTTCTCTGGCTTCATGGTGAGACCTGCAGCATATTTATGTCCGCCAAATTGCTCCAACAAATCACTACACTCGCTTAATGCTTCATATAAATCATAACCTACAACAGACCTTGCCGAACCTGCGACCATATCATTTGATTTAGTTAACACGATAGTTGGTCGATAATACTTTTCGGTTAATCTAGAAGCTACAATACCTATTACCCCTTTATGCCAAGTCTCGTGATATACCACAGTAGATTTTCTATGCTCCATTTCTGGAGAGTTTAAAATCATGTTTAATGCTTGTTCGGTAATATTACTATCAAAATCTCTTCGCTCTGCATTTTTTAAATTGATGATAAACCCTGCATCTTCTGCCAATTCTGTAGAATCGGCAATGAGCAATTGAACAGCTTTTTTGGCATCATCAATTCTACCAGCTGCATTTATTCTTGGACCAATAGAAAAAACGATATCTGTAATTGTAAAATCATCTGTTTTACCAGAAAGTTCTCTTAACGCTTGCAATCCTTTACACGGATTTTCATTTAACTTTTTAAGTCCAAAATAAGCTAAAGTTCTATTCTCGCCAGTAATTGGTACAATATCAGATGCGATACTTACCACCACCAAATCTAAATATTGTTCGATTAATGAAAAGTCGATATCATTTTTCTCGGCATAAGCCTGAATCAGTTTAAAACCTAATCCACAACCCGATAATTCTTTATAAGGGTACTCACAATCTTTCCTTTTAGGATCTAAAACCGCAACAGCTGCTGGAATTTCATCTCCCGGCAGATGGTGGTCGCATATAATAAAGTCAATACCTTTAGCACTAGCGTAAGCTACTTTATCAACAGATTTTATTCCACAATCAAGAGCGATAATTAAGCTGTAATCATTTGCCGATGCATAATCGATTCCATCGGTAGAAATACCGTATCCTTCTTTATACCTATCGGGGATGTAATAACTAATTTTAGAATGAAATTGCTTGAAGAAAGAGTAGGTTAAAGCGACCGACGTTGTACCGTCAACATCATAATCTCCATAAATTAAAATATGTTCCTCATTTCTAATTGCTCTTTCAATCCGCTCTATTGCTTCGGGCATATCCTTCATCAAAAAAGGATCATGAAGGTGACGAATATCTGGTCTAAAAAAACTTTTTGCTTCCTCAAAAGAATAAACCCCTCTTCTCACCAACATTTCTGCCAGCACTTTGTCTAAATTCAATTCTTTTGACAGTTTTTCAACCGTTTGTCCATCAGCTTTTTCCTTCGCTACCCACCTTTTTTCCATATATTTGCCCTGTATTGCCCGTAAATATACATTTTATAAGAGTTGTTCTAAACAGCTTTCTGGTGAAAGTTTCGGGATTTTTTTATTTGCAAATCTATTATTTTGAAAGCTACCGCGTTATACGAAGGCTCCTATTCAGTTGATGCCACTAAAAAGTTTATCCCATTTGATCCTTCTATACATAAAGTAAGTGAGAGACCAGCTTCTTTATTCATTTTTATTCAGCCGTTTTTAATTAAAACTAGTAAAGATTTGATTTTGATTGACACCGGTTTAGGTTACTCAAATGAAAATGGGAATTTGATTCTACATGATACTATTCGCAAAGCGGGATACCAGCCAGAAGATGTCACTAAGGTGCTGATGTCTCATTTACATTTTGACCATAGCGGAGGAATGATATACGATAAAAACGGAGATTTAACCGTTAGCTTTCCTGCTGCTGAATATTTCATACAGAGGGGTGAGTGGGAAAATGCTTACAGCAAAATTTCCTCATCTTACAAAACAGAAATATTTGATGTTATGCAAAGATCAGGTCAAGTAAATTTTTTAGATGGCGATGGTGCTATCAATGAGGAAATAAGCTACGAAGTAACTGGTGGACATACCGAATTTCACCAGGTTTTCTTTATCAAGCAAAATAATGAAACTTATTTTTTTGGAGGAGATATAGCACCAGAACCAGAACAATTTCAAAGAAAATTTATTGCGAAATATGATCTTGACGGCAGAAGATCGATGGAATTAAGAGCTGAGTATGCTGTAAAAGCGATAGATGGAAATTGGATTTGTTTATTTTACCACGCAAAATCCAAAGCAATTGCTAAGGTTAAATCACGAGAAGATCAAATTCTAATAGAAGAATTTAAGCCGTAATGTTTAAAGATTCATAGAGACTCTGAATTTTATCAACAGTTAATGGTTTTGAGATAAATTTTTGAACGGTATCAAAAGCTTCAGCTTTGGTAATATCATCATTATAAACTGAGGAAGAAAGCATATTAATACAAATACTTTTATCAATCTGAGACTTTATCTTTTCATACTCGTCCAAAAATTCCCAACCATTCATCACAGGCATATTGATATCTAAAAAAATGATATCCGGCATTTCATCCTGATTATCTAATTTAGACTTCACAAAATCAATCCCCTCCAATCCATTCAAACAAGTATTAACATTTGCTTTGGGCTGTATTTTATCTATCAACTTAGCGGCTATAAAATTATTGATTTCATCATCATCAATAATTAATATCTGAAGGTTTTGATTTATCATGTTAGAACACTTTTACTATTTATTTTGCATAATAGTTTCAAAAATCAAACTAAAAATTCATTAATTAAAACCATCATATTTTGTAGTATTTGATATTGAGCGCAATTATATTGATTAAATTACAAATTTCTAATAAAAAATTTTCACACGAAGCTAATTCTCCTCTGTTTCAAACCTCACAAAATCACTTCTGTTTAATCAGATTTAAAACCTATTAAATGTACTTATTTTTAATTAAAATATTAATATAACGATTAAGATTTGCTTTTAAACAAAAGAGGCTGTCAACTAATTGACTGCCTTTTAGATAATAAATAAAAAATTAGCTATTTAATTGCTACCAAATTAATATTTAGCTCAAATTCATTATCAATAGCTTTATCACCGATCCCATCGATGAAGCTTTTGGAACCATACTTAATATCAAATTTTGTTCTATCTATCTTAACGCCATTGGCTACTGCAACTAAAATGTTACCTTTTTGCCTAACTGTTGCAGGAAAAGCTACCTCGTTCGTAATCCCTTTAATAGTTAAATTACCAGTAATGGTTACTTTATCCGCCCCTACTGATTTTATATTTGTGATATTAAAATTTGCAGTTGGATTTTTCTCTGTAGAAAAGAAATCTTCAGATTTTAAATGACCTAATAATTTTTGTGCCGAACCAGCATCTAAATCAGTATTAGAAATACTAGTCATATCAATAACAAAACTACCGCCAGTTAGTGTTTTACCGCTAGAACTTAAAGTTCCAGTTGCTAGTTTTAATTCTCCAGCATGTTGACCGGTAACTTTACGCCCAATCCATTCGATTTTAGATTTGCTTACATCTACAGTGTAAACATCTGTTGCTGGTTTAAAGGCAAAAAACACCCCAATAATTGCGAATAATGCAAATAAGTTCTTTTTCATATTGATTTAAATTTGTTTGTCAAATATATCATTTCATTTAGATGTTTAAACATCTAAATGAAATGATATATTTAGTTTTGCTTTATAATGACAAAACGGAATTTATTAGCTATTAATATTTTTTGGAAAGAAAATACTAAAAACAGTCCCAACACCAAGTTCACTTTCTACCTCTATTCTTCCTTTTAAAGATTCGATGTGTGATTTTATCATAAATAAACCAATCCCTTTACCTTCAATTGTTGGGCTAAACCTTTGATAAAGTCCAAAAAGTTTTTTTCTGTTTGTATTAAGATCTATTCCTATACCATTATCCTTTACTTTTAATATAATATAGTTTTCATCCTCGGTTGTACTTACTTGAATAATGGGTGGCCGGTCTGTAGACCGGTATTTAATAGCATTTGTTAATAGATTAATAATGATACTTTCAAAATAACTTCTGGAGTAAAACATGGTGCGCACATCAAAACTTCTCAAAATCGAAATTTTAGAATTTTTAATTTGAGTTTCAATAGATACAATTACT
>JAHJVW010000090.1 GCA_018828585.1 Bacteroidota bacterium | reverse complement strand
TTAATAATTTATAAAATATCTACACTTTTTACCTTGCAACGGTCTTAGGCTGTGATTACTTGTACAGAAAGAGCTTTCGTCAAAACCTTTTACGTGAAAGTCTTGACAAACCTCATCCGGCAGGTCTCCTGGCTTATCTTTTCAGAACCGTCTTCCCATCCTATAAATTAGGAAAGTGACTTTGATTGGTTTGAATTTTTGATCGTTTTATTGGAAAAAAGATTTTACAGTTGCAGCGTCAGCCCATGATTTGCACATGGTTCCCTTTTAATTCCGGAATGTTTATTCCGAAAACCTAGACAGGCGATGTTAAAGAACTAAGATAAAAGTAGAGATGAATTTTAGGAACAAAGAATGAAGTTTTGAACAAAATGATTACTTATAAACAATGACCTCTTTAAACGTCTGATTCAAAGAAAATTATTTTTGTAATTCATAAGATATTTCACAAGGCACCACGCCTTTTCCATATAAATCAATCTCCTTAGCTGCAGATTGTGATAAATCTATTATCATGCCTTTACCATATGGTCCACGATCGTTGACCATTACCACAACAATCTTATCGTTGTTCAAATTTCTAACTGTAACCATTGTACCAAATGGCAGCTTTTTATGCGCTGCCGTTAGTTTATTATTTCTGAATATTTCGCCACTTGTGGTTCTTCTACCTTCAAACTTTGAGGCATAGTAGGTCGCATTTCCTTTCATAGAAATAATCTCTCTTTGTCCTAAAAAAGATGACATGAACAAGAATATAAACAACAAAGATTTCATCTTATAAATTCCTTAACCTTAATATGTGCAAATTTAAACTTATATAAATCTATAACGGCACAAGTAAAATTAGGCAAAAAAAATCCGGTTTAACTTAAGTTAAACCGGATTTTTAAATCTATTAAAAATCTTATTTAGCCATTAGTTTCGCCATTGCAGCACCAATTTCAGCTGGAGACTCAACTACGGTAATTCCGCATTCTCTCATGATTTTCATTTTTGCAGCAGCTGTATCATCTGCACCACCAACGATTGCGCCAGCATGGCCCATTCGACGTCCTGGAGGCGCTGTTTGACCAGCGATGAAACCAACAACTGGCTTAGTGCCATTTTCTTTAATCCAATAAGCAGCTTCTGCTTCCATGTTTCCACCAATTTCACCAATCATGATGATGCCATGAGTTTCAGGATCGTTCATTAATAACTCCACCGCTTCTTTTGTTGGTGTTCCGATGATAGGGTCGCCACCAATACCAATTGCAGTGGTGATGCCCATTCCTGCTTTTACTACCTGATCAACTGCTTCGTATGTTAAAGTTCCTGATTTTGATACTACACCAATGTTTCCTTTTCTAAAAATAAAGCCAGGCATAATGCCGATTTTAGTTTCGCCTGCAGTGATAATACCCGGGCAGTTTGGACCAATTAAACGACAGTCTCTATCAGAGATATATTCTTTAACCTGAATCATATCCTTAGTTGGGATACCTTCTGTAATACAAACAATCACTTTAATTCCTGCTTCTGCAGCTTCCATGATGGCATCAGCTGCAAATGCAGGAGGCACAAAAATAATAGAAACATCAGCACCAGTTTGATCAACAGCATCTTTAACGGTATTGAATACTGGTCGGTCTAAATGAGACTGACCACCTTTTCCTGGAGTAACTCCTCCAACAACTTTGGTTCCGTACTCAATCATTTGAGTAGCATGGTAGGTCCCTTCGTTACCGGTAAAACCCTGAACTATTACTTTTGAATCTTTATTTACAAGTACACTCATGTTTATTTTTTTGTTAGCGCAAAGCTAACAGAATCGAGAAGAATCTCAAAGCTTAAAAATTAAAAAAGACGTATTTAATTCAGCTTATCGTCATATTGAGGGCTAATTGCATTTAGATACAATTGGTCATCAAATTCTTTCTCACTTTTGGCTATCACAATAGTTGCTATACCATTACCTATCATATTAGTAATAGCCCTTGCTTCGGACATAAACCGATCTACGCCTAATAATATAGCCATCCCTTCTACAGGAATTATTTTTAAAACTGTAAGTGTAGATGCTAAAACTATAAATCCACCACCTGTAACAGCCGCAGCACCTTTTGAAGTCAGCATTAAAACTCCTATAACTGTAATTTGTGTACCTAAGGACATTTCAATATTAAAAACCTGAGCCAGAAAAATTACAGCCATAGAAAGATAAATGGAGGTCCCATCTAAATTAAAGGAATAACCCATTGGAATTACCAACCCAACGACTGATTTCGAACATCCAAATTTCTCCATTTTTTCCATCATGCTTGGTAGAACGGATTCGGAAGAAGAGGTTCCTAAAACAATTAGAATCTCTTGTCTAATATATTTTAGGTATTTCCACAAGCTAAAATTGTATAGTCTACAAACTAGATTTAGTACAATAAAGATGAACAAAAACATGGTTAAATAAACTGCTAACATCAATTTACCCATTGGCAATAATGCTTCTAATCCATAAGTTCCTACTGTAAAGGCAATTCCTCCAAAAGCGCCAAGCGGAGCTAGTTTCATAACGAATTTCATCATGTTAAAAAGAACTTTATTGATCTTATTAAAAGTGCTAATTAAAGAAGTACCAGCAGCGCCCAACTTGGTTAAACCATAACCAAATAGAATGGCAAAAAATAGAATTTGTAAAATATCTCCTTTGGCAAATGAGTCTACGATGTTATGAGGAACAATATGCGTAATAAAAGTGCCCCATTCTATCTGAGATGCTCCCACTTCATATTCTTGAATTTTGGATGTGTCGGTTGCCGTCATGTTTACTCCCGAGCCAGGTTTCATCACATTGGCTACAATTAATCCGATAATGATGGCGAAGGTGGTAATCACCTCAAAATACAATAAAGCCTTACCTCCTACTCTACCTACTTTTTTCATATCGTCCATACTAGCGATTCCCAAAACGATGGTGAAAAAAATGATAGGAGCGATTAACATGGTGATCATGTTAATAAAGGTTTGACTTACCAATTTAGCGGAGGCTGCAGAGCTTGGAAAAAAGATGCCAAATAAAACACCCAAAACAATGGCAATAAGAACTTGAAAACTGAGGTGATTAATAACTTTCTTCATTGAAGAATCTAAATTTAGATTTACAATGCAAGATATAAATTTTGATTAATCTGCTAGCTTATTTATTCCTGCAGAACTGAACTGAAGATCATATAGTTTTTTATAATAACCATCTAACTTTAAAAGCTCTTGATGGGTTCCCATTTCCATCATTTCTCCATGATCCAAAACAATAATCCGGTCGGCATTTTGAATGGTCGACAAACGATGTGCGATTACTATAGATGTTCTACCCGTCATTAATTTTTCAATTGCTTTTTGAATCAATTCTTCAGTTTCTGTGTCTACAGATGACGTAGCTTCGTCTAAAACTAGGATTTTTGGTTCATAAACCAAGGCTCTGATAAAAGAAATTAACTGTGCTTGTCCAACAGATAATGTAGCACCACGCTCCTGCACATCATATTGATAGCCGCCAGGCAACCTCATGATAAAATCATGTGCGCCCACATCTTTAGCAGCAGAAATAATTTGGTCTAGTGTGATATCAGGATTGTTTAAGCTGATATTGTTTTGGATGGTATCTGAAAAAAGAAAAACATCCTGCAAAACAGTCGCAATTTGAGACCTTAAAAATCCTAATTCATAATCGATAATATTCACATTGTCTACCTTAACTTCCCCTTTACTGATTTCATAAAACCTATTCAGAATATTTATGGTGGATGACTTTCCAGCTCCGGTTGCACCCACTAAGGCTAAAGTTTCTCCTTCTTTCACTTTAAAAGAAATATCCTTTAGAATCCATTCATCAGCTGACGGCATCTCATCCGTTTGTTTATAAGAAAACCAAACATTTGAAAACTCAATCTCTCCAGTAACTTTCGATGATGTTAATGTCCCTATATTTTTTGTTTTTTCATTGGTGTCTAAAACCGCAAAAATCCTATCAGCTCCAACCATTCCCATTTGTAGCGTGTTAAACTTATCAGCTAATTGCCGAATAGGGACAAACAGCATGTTAATATACATGATGAAAGCAACTACAACACCAGGAGAAACCTGATTATTTAAAATACTTTTAGACCCATACCAAACCAATAATCCAATAGAAATGGCAGAAATAATCTCCACTACCGGAAAAAATATAGAATAATACCAATTAGACCTGATATGTGCATCCCGATGCTTGGCATTAATATCATCAAACTTTCTAAACTCCTGATCTTCTCGGGCAAAATATTGAATGATACTGACACCGCTGATATGTTCCTGTAAAAAGGTGTTTAATAATGAAATTTGCGTTCTAACTTGCTGAAAGGCAACTTTTATAGCTTCCTTAAAAATATAAGTAGCTAACATCAAAATCGGCATCGGAATTAATACAACTAAAGTTAACCTCCAATCTTGGTAAAGCATCACACCAATAATGGTTATCACAGTTAGGCTGTCGCCGATGATAGAGATTAAACCTTCGCTAAAGATATCAGCTATCGTTTCTAAGTCAGACACTGTTCTGGTAATCAACTGCCCAATAGGTGTTTTATCAAAATATTTTAACCTCAGTTTCGTTACATGATTGAAAACATCAATCCGCAAATCTTTGATAACCGATTGCCCCAAAGAATTGGTTAAGAATGTTTGAAAATATTGGATAAATGTTTGTAGCAGCAATAAGACGATCATTAATATCGTCATATTTAACAACCCGCTTGTATCATTAAAAAAAACATATTGATCTAATGTTTTTTGAATCAATAGTGGGCGGATTGGTGCAATTCCAGCAACAGATAAAGTTAGAAATACCGACCAGAAAAATTTACTCCTATACGGTCTGGCATATCTAAAAATTCTCTTGAGTAATCCCCAATCGTAAGTTTTTCCGGTTACTTCACTAGCCATTAATAATATTTATGTAAGGATATTGAACTTCTGTTAAATATAAACCACAAGCTGGAACTGATGCGCCTGCTGCTGATCTGTTTTGACTTTTAATAATTTGATGCATCGTTTCTGAATCAATTTTACCTTTGCCAACAGCTACTAAAGTTCCAACAATGGCTCTAACCATATTTCTAAGGAATCTGTTTGCAGATATATGATAAATTATTCCATCTTCCTTAATTTCCCACTTGGATTTTGTCACCTTGCATTGGTTGGTAAAGTTATCCGCATTAGCCTTACAAAAAGCGCCAAAATCGTCATATTCCATAATTATTTTAGCGGCTTCATTCATCGCATTCACATCCAATTTATCTCTTAAAAGCCAGCTCTTATCTGTCTTAAAAGGATCTTTTTGAAAATGAATATGATACTCATAAGATCTTAGAGTAGCATCAAATCGAGCATGAGCATTTGGTCCAACTTCATAAATATTTTTTACCGCAATATCTGAAGGAAGAATAGAATTGAGGCCTCTAATTGTCTTATCAGCTGAACCAAATTTGTCTTTTGAATCAAAATGGAGGTAGAATTGAGTTGCATGAACTCCAGTATCAGTTCTTCCACAGCCCAATGTCTCTATCTCTTCTCTAAAAAAAGTTTTTAAGGCGGTATTTACTACTTCCTGTACTGCTAAAGCATTTGGTTGTATTTGCCATCCATGATAGGCTGTTCCCTTATAACTGATTTCTAAAAAATAACGCTGTAAGCTATTCACTTTGTAAAATAAGTCTTAAAAATTGGAAATTTAAAGGTTAAAATTGAATTTTAAACTTATAACTTTGGAATTTCAAATTAAAAAATGATACAAAGAATCCAATCCATCTATTTGCTATTAGCTTCAATTGCTATTTATGCACTTTTTATTTTTCCTGTGGTGAATACTTTGACATCCGAAGGTGCCCGTCAAATAAAAATTACAGGCGTTTATGAAACAGTAAGCAATCAAGTCGTACAAACGGAACCATTTATATTAATGACCATTGCGACTGCTATATTGGGATTAATCCCTATCGTTTTAATTTTCCAATTCAAAAATAGAAAACGTCAATTAGCAATGGTCTATGGCTTTGTAGTCGTTATGATTGCCTTTAGTTTTTGGATATCCCAAACCATAAAATCTGCTGCGAATACCAATTTGGTAATTAGTGATTATAATATTGGTGCAGGCTTGACTTCTGTAGCTATTTTATTTTTAGTTTTGGCGGGGAGAGGAATTCAAAGGGACGATAGACTGGTTAAAAGTGCAGATAGATTAAGATAATTTATCTGAGTTTTAGATAAGATTATAGCTAAAAAACTTCTAACATATTGAAAATATTTTTCAAATATTAAAGAGTGGCTGTAGATAAATTTGCAGCCACTTTTTGTTTAAAAATTATTTGATAATCAAAATTGGCTCTGGACCTTCAATTTCATTTTCTAATTTCTCAGTAATCTCGCTATATCCAGATATTCCTCTTTGTAGCAATTTGTAACCTACTACTAATTCGCCTGAAGCCATTATTGGCGATGAAAAAATATTTCTAATCCCTTTGAAAGCAATATAGGTGCCTCCAACAATAGATAAAATTCTTTCTGTTTTACCAATGTTTGTATAAATATCTTCTTTGAGAAAGGTTTCTTCTAAAGTATCCTTGATCTCCATAATTTTTTCAATAATCATCATAGTCACTTTTTTATTTAGAGATAGCAATCATGATGCCTATTCTTAAATTTAGATTTCCAATCTTAAAAAATTATCATACCTTAATTAGATTAATCGTTAAATCATCTATGTCTACAGAAGTAAAATGTCCAAGCTGCGGCCATTTATTCCCTATTGAGGAAGTAATGGCTGAAGAATATAAGAAGACGCTACGCCAGCAAATGGCCGATTACACCAAAAACAAAGAAGCTGAATTTCTGAAAAAAGAACAAGATTATCTTCAAAAAGAAAAGCAACAAGTATTATTATTTGAGAAACAACTAGCTACAGAAAAATCTCAATTGCAAAAGCAATTAGAAGAAAGCCTGAAGAAAAGTATTACTACTGATTTTGAAAATCAGCTTAAAGTACTTGAAATAGCTAACCAAGAAAGTGGTGAAAAATTAAAATTAGCTCGTACAAAAGAGTTGGAATTTCTAAAAAAAGAGGCTGAGTTGAAAAATAAAGAAGCTGAGATGGAGATTTCTATGCAAAGAAAATTGCAGGAAGAAAGAAATTCTTTAACGGAGCAAATACGAAAACAAGAGAACGAGAAAAGTCAATTGAAAGATACTGAACATCAATTACGATTAAAAGAGCTTGAAAAACAACTAGAAGATCAAAAGAAATTAGCCGATGAAATGCGCAGAAAAGCCGAACAAGGATCTATGCAATTACAAGGTGAAGTGCAGGAATTGATATTAGAAGAATTACTTAGAACAAGTTTTCCATTCGATATGATTAGCGAGGTTGGTAAAGGCGTACGTGGTGCAGATTGCATCCAGTTAGTGCGCAACAATAGCGGACAAGAGTGCGGAAAAATTATTTATGAAAGCAAGCGTACTAAAGATTTTGGTGGCGATTGGATAGAAAAACTGAAGAAAGACAAAATTAGCGTAGGCGCCGATGTTGCTTTAATTGTAACTCAATGTTACCCAAAGGGAATGGATTGTTTTGGAGAAAAAGACGGCGTTTGGATTTGTTCTTTCGAGGAATTGAAGGCGGTAGCCTATATATTAAGAGAAGGTTTAATTAAACTGTTCTCGGCCACCAAGTCTCAAGAAAACCGTGGAGATAAAATGCACATGCTATATGATTACCTCACGAGCTCAGAATTTTCGAGTCAATGGAATGCCATTAGTGAGGGTTTCATGAGTATGAAGATGAGCATACAAACCGAACGCAATGCCATGGAAAAGATGTGGAAAGCCAGGGAAAAGCAATTGGAAAAAGTATTGTTAAATGCGGTACATATTAGTGGTTCTGTAGAAGGGATTGCCGGCAAAGACATAGTGAAATTAAATTTGACAAATGATGAGGATGATGCTTTATTTTTAGAATGACCTAATTGTTAATGACAACGATATCGTTACCTAATTTCGGACAGACTTTTTTATTATTTAAATTGTAGACCTATAACTTTTAGATGAAGGCTATTTCAAAGACAGACATTGCGGATAGGTTTACTGTCTCAAAAACAACATAAACATTCTTATTTCTAACATCAAACAAATTAAAAATCAATTACTTACATAAGTTTGCTTATACTAATTTAAAACTCTATCTTTGCGCCCAGTTTAGCAATGTTGCTAAATCTTATTTATAATCATGAACCCATTCAATGAATTGGGGATCCGTGAAGATATTGTTAATGCGATAACTGAGTTAGGTTTCGAAACCCCAACTCCAATCCAGGAAGGTGCCATTCCGGTTTTGTTATCAGGCAGCAACGATTTTGTCGGATTAGCCCAGACAGGAACCGGAAAGACCGCAGCATTTGGTCTTCCACTTTTAGAACTAATAGACTACAAGAAAAATTTCCCTCAAGCTTTAATTCTTTGCCCAACCCGTGAACTTTGTTTACAGATTAGCAACGACATTAAAAATTATGCAAAAAACCTACCTAATGCAAGCGTGGTAGCAGTATATGGCGGTGCCAATATTGTGAATCAATTACGTGACATTAAGAGAGGTGTTCAAATTGTGGTTGCGACCCCTGGTCGTATGAAAGACATTTTGAATAGAAAAGCCATTGATTTCTCACAAGTTGGATTCGTTGTTTTAGACGAAGCTGATGAAATGTTAAACATGGGTTTTCAAGAAGATATTGATGATATCTTATCTACAACACCAAAAACTAAAAAAACTTGGTTGTTTTCTGCAACCATGCCACGTGAAGTTAGAGCAATTGCTCAAAACTACATGACAGATCCTAAGGAGCTGACCATGGGTACTAAAAACACGGGTAACGTAAATATTGAACATGAATATTACATCGTTAAGGCTCGCGATAAATATGCAGCATTCAAACGTATTGTAGATTATAATCCTGAAATTTTTGGTATCGTATTTTGTCGTACCAAAATTGAAACACAAGAAATCGCTGAATCTTTAGTTAAAGACGGTTACAATGCCGATGCTTTACACGGAGATTTATCTCAACAACAAAGAGATAAGGTAATGAAGCGTTACCGCGATAGAAGCTTACAATTGTTGATTGCAACAGATGTAGCTGCCCGTGGTATTGATGTAAATGATGTAACTCACGTCATCAATTTCTCTTTACCAGATGAAATTGAGAACTATACACACCGTAGTGGTAGAACAGGAAGAGCTGGTAAAACAGGGATTTCTATTGCGATTATCAATTCGAGAGAAACTGGTAAAATACGCCAAATAGAAAAAACAATTGGAAAGCAATTTACTAAAGCTGAAGTTCCAACTGGTTTTGATGTAGTGGAAAAACAATTGTTTGGATTAGTACATAAAGTTCATACTGTAGAAGTAAACGATCAACAAATAGATCAATACATTCCACGTATTATGGATGAATTTACTGATATAAGTAAAGAAGATATCATTAAGCGTTTTGTTTCTTTAGAGTTTAATAGATTCTTGGATTATTACAAAGGTGCTAGAGACTTAAATGCTGACGCAGATGATAGAGGAAAAGAAAGAGGCGAAAGAAGTGAGCGTGGAGAAAGAGGTGGACGTGGCACAAGTGCAGGTTTCACTCGTTTGTTCATTAACTTAGGTGCAGTAGATGATTTTACAAGAGGAGATTTATTAGGCTATATCTGTAACAATACGGGTATTAGCGGAAGATCTGTTGGTAAAATTGACATGAAAGGTGTTTTCTCTTTCTTTGAAGTAGAAACCGAATTTGTAGAGAAAGTAACTGAAGCATTTAAGCCAATTGATTTCCACGGACGTGATGTAAGAATCGAAGTTTCTGGTGATGCACCTAGTGGCGGATCTGAAGGTGGTGAAAGAAGAGAGAGAAGTGGTGGTGGAGAAAGAAGAAGTGGTGGCGGTGGCTACGGTGGCGGAGAAAGAAGAAGAAGCGGTGGCGGTGGCTACGGTGGTGGAGAGAGAAGAGAAAGAAGTGGTGGAAATAGTGGTGGTGGATTCAGAGATTTTTCTGGAAAAAGAAAAGATGATAAAAAAGACGGTGGTAGCAGAGGTGGATTTGGTGGTGGAGGCAGCAGACGTCGTAATGATAAATAGATATTATTGTTAATTATTTTTTTTTAAGAGGTTCAATTAGTTTTGAACCTCTTTTTTTTTAGCATTTTTTAAAACAATAATAAAGTTCTCTTTTAGTTATGTTGATATGACCAAGCATTTTATCTTCCTGCTGCTCCTTACTTTTTCGTTAAAGACCTTTGAGCAATCGCCTTGTTTAAGTGGCGACTGTGAAAACGGCATCGGAAAATATAAAACTAGCGGAGGAGATCTATATGAAGGTTCTTTTAAAGATGGTCTTTTTGAAGGGCGAGGAAAGGTTAAATTAAAAGATGGTAATATCATCGATGGTGATTGGAAAAAAGGGTTGCCATACATTGGAAACATTACTTTTTTAAATGGTGATAAATATGTTGGAGAGATAGATGATTTCAACCCTCATGGCAAAGGGAGACTACTATTTGTAAATGGCAATATTTATGATGGGCAATTTTCAAAAGGGAAAATGATAGGAAAAGGACAGTTATTTTATAAAGACGGTAGAAGATATACAGGAGACTTTTTATTCAATAATTTATATGGGAAAGGTATTTTAAATTATCCAAACGGGGATATTTTTTCAGGTGACTTTATTGACGGAAAAGCACAAGGTCAAGGCATCTTTAAAGTGCAAAATGGCATTTATAATGGCTCCTGGTTTAGAGATAGATATCAAGGTAAAGGCACTTTCAAATTCAAAAGCGGAGATATTTATACTGGCGACTGGCAAGATGGATATATGCATGGTCAAGGAATGATGTTGTACAGAAATGGGAATCAATACATTGGGAGTTATATCAAAGGGCAAAAAGCAGGTAAAGGGAAATGGATTAGTGCAGCTACCGGGATTGTCTACGAAGGGAATTTTGATCATGGATTAAAAAATGGAGAAGGTTTAATTACCTATAAAGACGGCACTAAAGTTAAAGGAATTTTTAAGGACGACAACATGTTGAATAAGCTTAATTAAAGGTGCTTTGAATTTTTTTCAGAAAAATAAGTAAGCCTTATTTCAATAAAGCTAAAAAATAGTTATGATCTATAACGGGCCTTTCAAGACAATGTGATTTAGTCCTTATCTTTGTAAAAAGTTATGAAATTTCTTCTGCCAACAACTTCATTTCTATATGTGGTGAGTGTTTTTCATACAAGATTGCATAAACCGCTCTGGCAATAGGCATGCAAACTTTGTACTTTTTATTAATTTGGTGAATGCTATTCACCGCATAATACCCTTCGGCAATCATGTTCATCTCCAATTGAGCAGATTTTACCGTGTAACCCTTACCTATCATGTTTCCAAAAGTGCGATTTCTACTAAATTGAGAATATGCTGTGACTAATAAATCGCCCAAATAAGCCGACTCTTTGATGTCACGATTAATGGGGTGAATAGCGTCCACAAATCTTTTCATCTCTCGAATGGCGTTAGAAATCAATACCGCTTGAAAATTATCACCAAAACCTACCCCATGGCAAATTCCACTTGCAACAGCATAAATATTTTTTAACACCGCACTATATTCAGTTCCATAAATATCATCAGAAATGTTAGTCTTAATGTATCTGGTATTGATCATTTTAGAAAATTCACACGCCAAACTGGTATCCTGACAGGCAATGGTCAAATAACTCAATTTTTCTAACGCAACCTCTTCTGCATGGCATGGACCACTTATTACAATGATATCTTCAAAAGGGATTTGGTAGTTATCATGCATGAATTCGCCAATAATCTGATTTTCATCAGGGACAATTCCTTTGATGGCAGAAATGATTTTTTTACCTTTTAGATTTTCGGGAGTAACCTCTTTTAGCGCTTCCTTTAAAAATGCTGCGGGTACATTCAATAATACCATATCGGCATCTTTTATTGCTTTTCTAATATCGGTAAAAACGTTTTCGGGTTTAACCTTTACCTCAACCGAAGAAAGATAGTTAGGGTTATGACGATATTTGCATATATGTTGTACAGCTGCCTCATCTCGCATCCACCAAAAAACCTCTTTTGGAGTTAAATTATCGCAAACCATTTTAACAATAGCTGTTGCCCAACTTCCTCCACCAATAATTGCTATACGACGAACCAGATTATCCATATTAAAATCAAAATAAATTTTAAATTTAGGTGCTTTATTTGATTATGGAAATTTTAAATAAAAAAATCCCAATCGGAATTTACCGATTGGGACAAATTAATCAATTATATGGAAATAGTTATTTCTTTTCAGTAGTAAATAACTTGCTCTTTTCTACAACTTCAACCTCCATTTTGTCTTTCAAAGTTTTTGAAATTGCTGCATAAGGAGCACTAACTACTTGTTGTCCGCCTTTTAAACCTGAAATAATAATGATGTTTTGATCATCTTGAATTCCAGTTTTAACTTCCACTTGTTTCACTTTATTTCCTTCAACTACAAAAACATATTCTTTCGCTTTTGGCTTATTTTTATCCTTTTGTTTATCATCCTCTTCTTTTTTAGGACCATCCACAGCTGAATCTTTTGGTTTATCTTCTTCTCTTACCGTTACAGATTGAATTGGCACAACCAATCCCATTGTTTTGGCTGTTTGAATATCAACCGTTGCAGATAATCCTGGACGGAAAGGCGAATTTGTTTCTCCTTTATTTTTTAAACCTGCATAAGAGTCTTGTAATATTCTCACTTTAACGGCAAAGTTGGTTACCTGATCTGCACTGGTCCCTACCACACTTGCCGAACTTGCAATTTCTGTAACTATCCCTTTAAACTTCTTATCTAAAAATGCATCCACTTCAATAATTGCGGTATCTCCTAAACTTAAACGGTTAATATCATTTTCATTTACATCAACATTAACTTCCATACTACTTAAATTCGCAATCCTCATAATTTCAGTACCACTCATCTGAGCAGTTCCAACCACACGTTCTCCTTGCTCCACAGAAAGTTTTGAAACTATACCATCTACCGGTGCATAGATATTTGTACGAGCTAAATTATCCCTTGCCTCTTTAACAGCAGCCCCAGATTGTTCAAGACCAAATTTTGAACCTATCACATTTTGACGAACACCTTCTAAACTTGCCTTAGCTGACAAATACTCCGCTTTAGCTGCATCAAATTCTGCTGCAGAAATCACCTTATCTTTATATAGCTTTTCGCTACGTTGATATTTTGACTCTACATTTTTAAAATTTGCTTGAGATTGTAATAATTGCTGTTGTGAACTACCAACTGATGCTTTTTGAGCGTTGTAAGAAGCAACTGCTCTATCATATCCTGAAACAAGAATATCGGGTTTTATACGGCATAAAAGTTGACCTTTTTTTACTGCGTCACCTTCTTTTACTGTCAACTCCACAATCTCTCCAGAAACTTCAGGACTTAATTTAACTTCTACTTCTGGTTGTATTTTGCCACTTGCAGAAACAGTTTCAGTAATACTTTTGTTTTCTGCTTTGGTAACAGCTACCTGTACGATTTTGCCTTTACCTATCCAACCCATTTTGTTACCAACAATGGCTATTACTACAAGTATACCAACAATAATGAGTACAATTTTAAGCGTCTTATTCATTTTATTATGATTATAATGGTTTGATTAAAGTGTTAATGGGTTTCCTAAATAGAAGTCGATTACCTTACTTCTAAAAATGACATTGTATTTAGCTTGGATAAAATCGAACTCTGCCTTGTTAAAATTAGTTTGAGAAGTGTTCAACTCAATTATGTTAACTAAACCAACATCAAACCGTTGTCTTATAGCGTTAAAAGCTTGTTTTGAAGATTCAAACGCACTTTTTGTTGCATTATAACTCTTAATAGCTGATTTTAAATCCTGTACAGCCTGATTAATAACTTTGTTTAAATTATTTTTCACCAACTGTTCAGACGCCTTTGCATTATCGTATCTAATTTTGGCTATGTTGTAGGAAGATCTAGAACGATAATTATTGAAAATTGGAATTGAAAGGTTAAAACCAAAATACTGACCAAAATTATTATCCGTAATCTGTTTATTAAAAGATAAAGGATTAGCACTTGAATAACCTGTACTCAAGCCTGCTCCAAAACTTAATGAAGGATATAGACTTCCCTGTGCTACTTTTACGCCATATTTATATGCTTCCGTATTAAATGATGCTGTTTTAATATCTGGATAATTTTGAACTGCTTGTGCAAAAATATCATATGCAGAATATTTATTTTCAATTGATGCAGGATCCTCAATTGCCGGAACAACTAATTCTATTTGCTTTTGCGGGTCCATTTCCATCAATTGCTTTAAATTTAAAATCGCTAGTTCGTATGCATTTTCAGCATTTGTTAAGCTCAATTCATTATTAGCCACTTGTGCTTCAGCTTGGGACAAATCAGCTTGAGTGCTACCACCAACGTCAAATTTCTTTTGAGCAACATTCAGCTGCTGTTTTGATAAACCAAGTTGATCTTGACTCGCCTTAATTAAATCTTGATTATTAATAATTGATAAATAAGTGGTTACAACAGTTAGAGATAAATCATTTTTAATTTTATCTACATTATTTTGGTCGGCTAATAAAAAATTTTTATTCTGCTTAATCTGATTAATTAAGCTCCCGCCTCCAAATAATAAAACAGAGGAGCTAATTCTCCCATTTACTTGATCAACACTAGAATTAATCAATCTACCTGTTTGATTATCGAAAAACAAACCAAATTGTCTATTTGCAGAAGCTGTTGAACTCAAACTTGGATATCTTTCAAACGTACTTTGCTTTAAATTTTCGTTTGCAATTGACGATTGAAACTGAGCTTGTTTAATCTGCAGATTATTTGACAACGTTTTATCTACCGCTTGTTGTAAAGTTATTTTCTCCACTTCTTGTGCTGATGCAGCTAAAAAACTGAAAGCTAATAATCCTACAATAAGATTGAATATTTTAAATTGATGTGATTTAAGATGATTCATTTTATGATTTATCATTTTTAATTTTGTTGTGCTATCAAATTTATCTCTACTTTAGTTTCTACTAGTATGTATCTGATAAAAACTCCGTTACTCTTAAAAAAAATTTATCCTAAAAATTTACTTTGGAATAAATCCAGAGCTGATAAAAACATTTTTCTCACTTTTGACGACGGACCTATACCTATTGTTACACCTTGGGTTTTAAAAACTTTAAAAAACTTTGATGCAAAGGCCACTTTCTTTTGTATTGGAGAAAATATCATTAAACATCCTGAAGTTTTCGAGCAGCTTAAAGCGGATGGTCATCAAGTTGGAAATCATACTTTTAACCATCTAAAAGGATGGAAAACAGACGATAAAATATATTTTGAAAATTACCTTAAATGCCAGCAGATTACTCAAACTAATTTGTTTCGTCCACCTTATGGAAGAATTAAGCGCTCTCAGATAAAGTTGATTCAGGCTTCAAATAAACCTGAAAACATAAATCAAAAACCTACTATTATTATGTGGGACGTTTTGAGTGGAGATTTCGATATCAATCTTTCTCCAGAAAAATGCTTAAAAAATATTTTAAGACATACTGAAAATGGCTCAATTGTTGTGTTTCATGATAGCATAAAGGCTTGGGAAACATTAAAATATGTACTTCCTAAAGCTTTAGAAAACTGGACAAAACGAGGCTACCAATTCAAAATGCTTTAAATTCTATCCTTTACCATTGTTCATTAATCCTTTTCACACAAAAAATACTTTACATTAATATTAGCACTCGAGAAAGCATTTTTTGCTAAATTAGCGACTCAAAATAATTTTCGTACATAAACATAAAAATCAAACAATAATGGCTTTTGATTTAGACATGATCAAAAAGGTTTACGCCGGTTTTGGAGACAAAATTGATACTGCCCGCAAAGTAGTTGGTAAGCCTCTAACTTTAACAGAAAAAATTCTTTACGCCCACCTTTGGGATAACCCTACAACCCAAGCCTTCAAAAGAGGTGTTGATTATGTAGATTTTGCACCAGATAGAGTAGCAATGCAAGATGCAACCGCCCAAATGGCGCTTTTGCAATTTATGCAAGCTGGCCGTCCAAAAGTGGCTGTACCCTCAACGGCACATTGTGATCACTTGATACAAGCAAAATTTGGTGCAGAAACAGATTTAAATAAAGCAAATACAGAGAGTAAAGAAGTTTTTGATTTCTTAGGTTCTGTATCTAATAAATATGGTATTGGTTTCTGGAAACCTGGAGCAGGTATTATTCACCAAGTTGTTTTAGAGAATTATGCATTCCCTGGTGGGATGATGATTGGTACCGATTCGCACACTGTAAATGCAGGTGGGTTAGGTATGCTCGCAATTGGTGTTGGTGGTGCTGATGCTTGCGATGTAATGGCAGGCTTAGCATGGGAACTAAAATTTCCGAAATTGATTGGTGTAAAATTAACTGGAAAGCTTTCTGGTTGGACAGCCCCAAAAGATGTGATTTTAAAAGTCGCAGGTATCTTAACTGTAAAAGGTGGTACTGGTGCAATTGTAGAATATTTTGGCGAAGGGGCGACTTCCATGTCATGTACTGGAAAAGGAACCATTTGTAATATGGGTGCCGAAATTGGTGCAACGACCTCGACTTTTGGTTACGATGAGTCAATGGAGCGTTATTTACGTTCAACAGATCGTAGTGATATTGCTGATGCCGCAAATGCAATTAAATCTCATTTAACTGCTGACCCCGAAGTTTATGCTAATCCAGAACAATATTTTGATCAAGTGATTGAAATTAATTTATCAGAATTAGAGCCGCATTTAAACGGACCTTTTACTCCAGATTTAGCTACTCCAGTTTCAAAAATGAAAGAAGCTGCCAGAGCACATGATTGGCCTTTAAAAGTTGAGTGGGGATTAATTGGTTCTTGTACCAATTCTTCTTACGAAGATTTGTCAAGAGCTGCTTCTATTGCACAACAAGCCATTGATAAAGGTTTGGGAACTAAATCATCTTTTGGTATCAACCCAGGTTCTGAGCAGGTTCGTTATACTGCAGATAGAGATGGATTATTAAGCGTTTTTGAAGATTTAAACGCTACTATTTTTACTAATGCTTGCGGTCCTTGTATCGGGATGTGGGACAGAGTGGGTGCCGAAAAGCAAGAAAGAAATACGATTGTTCACTCTTTCAACAGAAACTTTGCTAAACGAGCTGATGGTAACCCAAATACTTGCGCTTTCGTAGCTTCTCCAGAAATGGTAGCTGCCATCGCAATTTCTGGTCGATTAGATTTTAACCCATTAACGGATACTTTAACGAATGATAAAGGCGAACAAGTAAAATTAGATCCACCTGTTGGTGATGAGTTACCAGCAAAAGGTTTTGCTGTAGAAGATGCTGGTTATCAAGCTCCGGCCGAAGATGGTTCGGGAGTAGAAGTAATTGTTTCTCCAACTTCACACCGTTTGCAATTATTAGAACCATTCTCCCCATGGGAAGGTACCGATTTAAAAGGCTTAAAATTATTGATTAAAGCTAAAGGAAAATGTACTACTGACCATATTTCTATGGCAGGTCCATGGTTGAAATTCCGTGGACACTTAGATAACATTTCTAACAACATGTTAATTGGTGCTGTAAACTATTTTAATGAAAAAACTGACAGCGTTAAAAACCAATTAACAGGCGAATACGGCCCAGTTCCCGCCACACAACGAGATTATAAAGCTGCAGGAATTGGATCTATAGTAGTAGGTGACGAAAACTATGGTGAAGGCTCTTCAAGAGAACACGCCGCTATGGAACCTCGTCATTTAGGTGTAAGGGCTGTTTTAGTTAAATCATTTGCTCGTATTCACGAAACCAACTTGAAAAAACAAGGAATGTTGGGTTTAACGTTTGCCAATCCATTAGATTATGATAAGGTATTAGAAGATGATATCATTGACATAGTAGGGTTAACCAGCTTTGCTCCAAATAAACCTTTAACTATAGTATTAAATCATGCGGATGGATCAACGGAATCTTTTAAGGTTAATCATACCTATAACGCTCCACAAATTGAGTGGTTTCATGCAGGTGGAGCTTTAAACATCATTCGTAGAAATATCGTTTCATAAAACAATAATGTCCAACTAATCAAACGGCCTCGGATTAATGAGCCCGTTTGATTTTTTATACTAGAAAAACTAATTGAAAAAATACCTATACTTCAAAATCGTTGCAGCTGCAATGATTTTAATATCGAACTTAAATGCTCAAGCTCAAGAAAAAACTCAACAAAATATTGCTGCGAAAAGTATTTTCAACCTAAAAAATAGCAGAGATTACAGCAATAAAGGTAAAATTTATGTACACTGGGGTTATAACTTTTCATGGTATGCCAAAAGTGATATCCGACTTTACGGTCCAAATTATGATATTACTTTAAAAGACGTTGTCGCTAAAGATCGTCCAACTAAGTTATCATTGACTTACATCAATCCATTAGAGATTACTATTCCACAATTCAATTTTCATTTCGGTTATTTTATTAAAGATAATTACAGTATTTCTATAGGATGGGACCACATGAAATATGTTGCTCAAATCCCCCAAACGGTAAAAGCAATAGGCTTTATTGGCAAAACCATTTCTAATCCAGCAATTCCGACAGGTCGATATGAAGGAACTTATAACAATGATGATTTATACGTTGATAAGGACATGTTACTTTATGAACATACTGACGGATTTAACTATGTAAGTGCCGAGTTGGAAAGATATGATGATGTTTGGGTAGCTAAAAATCATAAGCAATCACTGAATATTGAAACCGGCTTAGGGGGTGGATTTATAATCCCAAGAACCGATGCCCATTTATTTGGAGTCGGTGCAAATCACTATTGGAACTTTGCTGGCTACGGTGTTTCTGCTAAAGTTGGGGCTCGTTTTTTCTTTACTCACAAGTTCTATTTACAAGAAAATATAAAAGCAGGTTGGTCTAACTTAACTAAAATTCACACTACCGGCCGCAATGATATTGATAATGCTGAACAAAAAATCAGCTTTTTAGAGAATTACTACGTAGTAGGTTTCCTATTTTAAACTCATCAAAAAAGGCTTGAATAAGATTAATAATATTCTCATTCAAGCCTTTTCCTTTGGGCGTTCCCTCCGGGCAGGCTATTCACTATAGTTTTTTGGTAAAAAAAACCAAAAAAGCTGCCGTTTCTATCCTTAACGCTTACTATTTAAGGTATTCACTAAATTGCTTTCACCAAAACATCTATGTTCCCTTTAATAGCTTTAGAATATGGACAGCCTTTATGAGCTGCATCAGCCATCTTTTGTGCTTTATCTAATTCAATTTCAGGAATATGAACACGAATTTCTGCAGATAATTTGTAAGAAGTTTCTCCTTCTTGATTAAAACTAATATGTACTTCTGCAGTGGCTTCGCTAACATCAATACCATCGCGTTTACCAACAGAGCCTAATGCGCCTAAATAACAACTTCCCCAAGCACCTGCAAATAATAATTCGGGATTAGGGTAACCATCTTCACCTCCCATTGATTTGGGCGCCTTCAAATCCATATCTATAATCACTTCTGAGGATTTTATGTGGCCATCACGACCTCCTTTTGCAGTAACAATTGCTGTATATAACCTTTTCATATTTTATTGAATACAATAAAAGGACCAATTGAATAATAGAAAGCCAATTTTAATAAACCCGATTGAAGTGTATACCGGCTAAGAGCCCAATGCCTGAGCAGTATGAACGAAAAGCGGGACTGCCCTATCTTACTTGGATTCAGTACCTTTTCAAAAAATCGATTTATAATTAATATGCTGTTTACATGTTTTATGTAAATTAGCCCTGGCAAATAAATTTGAAACTTGTGTTTCAAAATATTTTTATTTGCCAAACGAAGAAAAAACACGTACTTTAGTGTCACTTTAACACTAAGTATAAACCAGACAAAAATCAAATAAAAAATAACATGAGCTTAATTCTTGATGTACATGCAAGACAAATCCTCGATTCAAGAGGAAATCCTACTATTGAGGTAGATGTGATCACCGAAAATGGAATTTTAGGAAGGGCAGCAGTGCCATCTGGAGCTTCAACCGGACAATGGGAAGCAGTGGAACTACGTGATAAAGACAAATCGGTATATATGGGTAAAGGCGTTCTAAAAGCCGTTGCTAACGTAAACGAAAAAATTGCTGAAGCCTTAAGAGGTGTCGATGTTTTCGAACAAAATGCTATCGATCAGTTAATGATTGATATGGACGGTACTGAAAACAAAGGCAATTTAGGTGCAAATGCTATTTTAGGCGTTTCATTAGCGGTAGCTAAAGCTGCTGCACAAGAAAGTCGCCAGCCTTTATACCGTTATATTGGTGGTGTGAATGCCAACACTTTACCTATTCCAATGATGAACATCGTAAACGGTGGTTCTCACTCGGATGCTCCTATCGCTTTTCAGGAATTTATGATTATGCCTGTTGGAGCATCTTCATTCTCTGAAGCTTTACGTTGGGGAACTGAGGTTTTCCATAATTTAAAAGCAATTTTACATGATAGGGGTTTATCTACTGCAGTGGGTGACGAAGGTGGTTTTGCACCAACCTTCGAAGGAACTGAAGACGGAGTTGAAACCATTATAAAAGCGATTGAAAAAGCTGGTTACAAGCCAGGCGTTGACATTTGTTTAGCTTTTGACTGTGCAGCTTCTGAATTTTATGTTGACGGAAAGTACGATTACACTAAATTTGAAGGTGAAAAAGGAGCGATACGTACCAGTGCAGAGCAAGTTGAATATTTAGCTTCGTTAGCAGCAAAATATCCAATAATTTCTATTGAAGATGGAATGGACGAAAATGACTGGGATGGCTGGAAATTATTAACTGAAAAATTGGGGGATAAGGTACAGTTGGTTGGCGATGATTTATTTGTAACTAACGTAAAAAAATTAAAACAAGGTATTGACAATGACACTGCAAATTCGATTTTGGTAAAAGTGAATCAAATAGGTTCATTAACTGAGACTATCAATGCGGTAACCATGGCACAAAATGCTGGTTACACCTCTGTCATGTCGCATCGTTCTGGCGAAACTGAAGATGTAACTATTGCTGATTTAGCGGTTGCTTTAAACTGTGGTCAGATTAAAACTGGTTCGGCTTCACGTTCTGACAGGATTGCAAAATACAATCAGTTATTACGTATCGAAGAAGAATTAGGAACGCAGGCTAAGTTTATTGGTAAAGATTTCAAATTCTTTAAGAACAGGAAGTAGATTTGAGAACTAAGATATAAGATTCAAGACTTAAGATCTTAAACCGTTTCCAATTTGGGAGCGGTTTTTTTATGGCATTTTGGTCGTCATGAATCAGTCAGAAACAGTGCAACATCAAACGATTCTCTTAAAGGCTGGTTATCTTTGTTGAAATGAAAAAGATAAAATTAAGCATATTAGACCAAACACCCATTCGTAAAGGAAGCACCGCGGCTGAATCATTACAGGAAAGTATTGAGTTAGCGAAACTTGCCGATGAATTGGGTTATACTCGATATTGGTTAAGCGAACATCATAATTCCAAAACGCTAGCTACTGGCTCGCCGGAGGTGATGATTGCCAGATTAGGTGCTGAGACAAAAAACATAAGATTAGGATCGGGCGGAATGATGATGCCTAATCACAGTACTTTAAGAGTAGCTGAAAACTTTAGGGTTTTAGAAGGATTATATCCCAATAGAATTGATTTAGGAATGGGTAGAGCACCAGGCGGAGATCGTTTAACTGCTCATTTGTTAAATCCATCTAATAAATTCGATCCTCAGGAATACATTCAGCAATTAAGAGATTTGAAACATTTATTAAATGATGAACCACTGGAAGGTATTAGTGAAGTAAGCGTAAATGCCATCCCCATGATTCATACTTCTCCAGATTTATGGATACTCACATCCAGCGGAGAAAGTGCTTTGATTGCAGCACATTTTGGAATGGCCATGTCTTTTGCTCAATTTATTAATCCAATTGGCGGCGCACAAGCTATTCAAAATTATAAAGCCAAATTTCAGCCTTCAGCAGAATTAAGTGAGCCTCAAACCAGCGTAGGTATTTTTGGCTTTTGTTCTGATGATGAAGAGAAAGTAAAACGAGTTCAAGCTTTAATGGATTATCGTTTGCTAAGTTTTGAAAGAGGACAGTTTAATAAATTGTTTTCATATGATGACATTAAAAATGAGGAATATGATGCTCAAGAATGGCAAAGAGTTTTACATAACCGTCAAAGAATGGCAGTGGGTTCTCCACAACAAATGAGAGAAAAACTAGAGTTAATTTGTGAAGAGTTTGATACTGATGAAATTATCATGTCAACTTTTACCGAGACAAAAGAAGATCGTTTTAATTCTTACCGCTTATTAGCTGATGTTTTTGAACTTGAATCTTCGCAAGCCCAAATCATCATTCATTCTTAATTATTTAAAGCTATAAAAAAAGCCCGTTCTATTAAAAAGAACAGGCTTTCATATATATTGATTTTAAGAATATTACTTACTCTCTTCGTCTTTTACTTCTTCAAAATCAACATCAGTTACACTATCCGCAGCGTCTGCACCAGGTGCTTCACCTTGTGGTGCGCCCTCTGCTCCAGCATCTTGAGTGCCTTTGTACATATCTTCAGATGCGGCAGCCCAAGCAGTATTTAACTTCTCAGATGCAGCATCAATATCAGCAAAGTTTCTAGCAGTGTAAGCATCTTTCAAAGTTTTTAAACCTTCTTCGATAGCTCCTTTTTTGTCTGCTGGAATTTTATCACCATATTCTTTTAACTGTTTCTCAGTAGAGAATATTAAAGCATCCGCAGCATTCACTTTATCTGCTTCTTCTTTAGCTGTCTTATCTGATTCTGCATTAGCCTCAGCTTCTTCTTTCATCTTTTTAATATCTTCATCAGATAAACCAGATGAAGCTTCAATTCTGATTTTTTGCTCTTTCCCAGTTGCTTTATCTTTTGCACCTACATGTAAAATACCGTTAGCATCAATATCAAAAGTAACTTCTACCTGTGGAACTCCTCTTGGTGCTGGTGGAATACCATCTAAGTGGAAACGACCGATTGTACGGTTATCTTTCGCCATCGGACGCTCACCTTGTAAAATGTGAATTTCTACAGAAGGCTGACTGTCTGATGCAGTAGAGAAAGTTTCAGATTTTTTAGTTGGGATTGTAGTATTAGACTCAATTAATCTAGTCATCACACCGCCCATCGTTTCGATACCTAAAGAAAGAGGCGTAACGTCTAATAGTAAAACGTCTTTTACTTCTCCGGTTAATACACCCCCTTGGATAGCTGCACCAATGGCAACAACCTCATCTGGGTTAACACCTTTTGAAGGCGCTTTTCCGAAGAATTTTTCAACCGCTTCTTGTATCGCAGGAATACGAGTAGAACCACCCACTAAGATGATTTCATCAATATCTGAAGTGCTCATTCCAGCATTTTTTAAAGCAGATTTACATGGATCAATCGTTCTTTTGATTAAATCAGAAGCTAAAGATTCGAATTTCGCTTTTGATAAAGAGCGAACCAAGTGTTTAGGACCACTAGCATCGGCAGTGATATATGGCAAGTTAATCTCTGTAGCAGTAGAACTAGATAATTCAATCTTCGCTTTTTCAGCAGCTTCTTTTAAACGTTGTAACGCCATTGGATCTTTCACTAAATCCATTCCGTTTTCTGTTTTGAATTCTTCAGCCAACCAATCAATAATCACTTGATCAAAGTCATCGCCACCTAGGTGCGTATCACCGTCAGTAGATTTTACTTCGAAAACGCCGTCACCCAATTCTAGGATAGAAACATCATGAGTACCAACACCGCAGTCAAAAACCACGATTTTCATATCCTTATTGGTTTTATCTAAACCATAAGCTAAAGCAGCAGCAGTAGGCTCGTTAATGATACGACGAACTTTTAAACCCGCAATCTCGCCAGCTTCTTTAGTAGCCTGACGTTGTGCATCGTTAAAATATGCAGGAACAGTAATAACTGCTTCTGTTACTTCTGTACCTAAGAAATCTTCTGCTGTTTTCTTCATTTTTTGAAGAATCATTGCAGAAATCTCTTGTGGCGTATATTTACGGTCGTCAATTTCAACTCTTGGCGTATTATTGTCGCCTTTAATCACTTTATATGGAACACGGCTAACTTCTTTTGTTACCTCGTTAAAGCTATTTCCCATAAAACGCTTAATTGAATAAATTGTCTTCGTTGGGTTTGTAATGGCCTGGCGTTTCGCAGGATCCCCCACTTTACGTTCTCCACCTTCTACAAATGCAACAATAGATGGGGTAGTACGCTTACCTTCGCTGTTAGCAATAACAACAGGCTCATTACCTTCCATTACTGCTACGCAGGAGTTTGTAGTTCCTAAGTCGATTCCGATAATCTTTGACATGCTTATATAATTTTTATTATTTAAAATCTATTTATATCTACTTAACAAGCAATGTGCCAATAGAAATATGGCAGCAAATCACAGATAATTGACAGTTTGTTGTTCAGCTTTAGTCATAGAAAGCAAAAAACACAGTGACAGCTTGTCAGATTTCTAAAAATTTAAGACTTTAACGCTATTAATACTTTGAAATAGTAAGCTTAATTACTGATAAATATGAACTATTTAGTGAAAATCCAACTTATTTTTAAGGTTTCGTAGCACCCTTTAAAAGATAAAAAGCGGAGTAGTCTGGGAGACTATCCGCTTTTAACACACCTATTATGAAATAAGGCTATTGAAGCCTTGGAG
>JAHJVW010000089.1 GCA_018828585.1 Bacteroidota bacterium | reverse complement strand
TTTTAATAAAATTATAATTTATAACCGTCCTTTTTCGTATAAATATTAAGGATTTCATAAAAAATCGACTCATTTATTACAGCTGAAATTAAATTCATAATTTAAAGCTCCAAACTCAAACTAAAATAAATTTTAATGAATCAACTTAATCAACAGCCAGAAGGTTTATACGATCCAAAGTTTGAACATGATGCCTGTGGTACTGGATTTATCACGAATATTAATGGTAAAAAATCACATCAAACAATAGTTGATGCTTTAACTATGCTCGAAAATATGGAGCATCGTGGTGCTTGTGGGTGTGATCCTGACAGTGGTGACGGAGCTGGGATTATGATACAAATCCCGCATGAGTTTTTCTTAGACGAATGCATGATCCATGCAATAGACTTAAAAGAACCAGGAAATTATGGTATAGGTATGATGTTTATGCCTAAGGATGTTCCATCAAGAAAAGCAGTAAGAAAAATAATAGAATCTTGTGCTAAAAAGTTAAACCTTCCGGTTTTAGGTTATAGAAAAGTTCCTGTAAATTCTGATGTGGTCGGCGAAACTGCCAGATCTGTTGAACCATCAGTAAAACAAATTTTTATCGGTAAGCCAGAGCATATTATTGATAACGATGATTTTGAACGTAAACTTTATATATTAAGGAGATTAATCTCTAGAACTTTAAATGAAACATTAGCAGAAGGGGAAGGAGAGTTTTATTTTACATCCCTATCATCCAGAGTAATTGTTTATAAAGGTCAATTAACGACTTACCAAGTCCGCCAATATTATTACGATTTGCAAGATGAGCGATTGACTTCTGCTTTCGGAATGATTCACTCTCGTTTCTCTACCAATACTTTTCCATCATGGAGGTTAGCTCAACCTTTCCGATACATGTCTCACAATGGCGAAATCAATACTTTAACAGGTAATTTAAACTGGTTTTATGCGGGTTTAAGATCTTACGTTTCTCCATATTTCACTAGTGAAGAAATGGATATGATTTTGCCTGTGATTGATAATAACCAATCAGATTCAGCTTGCTTAGATAACATCGTTGAGATTTTGATGCATTCAGGTCGCTCATTACCGCATGTAATGATGATGTTGGTGCCTGAAGCTTGGGACGGAAATGAAGCAATGGATCCAATTAAGAAGGCATTTTATGAGTTTCATGCAACTTTAATGGAGCCATGGGATGGTCCAGCAGCATTAACTTTCACCAACGGGAAATTAATAGGTTCAATTTTAGACAGAAACGGTCTCCGTCCATTACGATATGTGATTACCAATGATAATAGAGTAATTGTAGCATCAGAAGCTGGGGTACTAGCTGTAGACGAAAAAACAATCATCAGAAAAGGGAGATTACAACCAGGTAAAATGTTTTTAATAGACATTGAACATGGTCAAATTATTACTGATGAAGAGATTAAACACAAAATAGCTGGTCGTCAACCTTACGGCACATGGTTAGAAAATTATAAGATTAGATTAGAAGAGCTTCCAGAGCCAAGAGTTTCTTTTACGGGAATGTCTAAAGAGTCTGTTTACAGGTATCAAAAAGTTTTTGGATATAGCAGGGAGGATATAGAATCCATTATTAAGCCAATGGCCTTAGATGGTAAAGAACCTATTGGTTCTATGGGTACAGACGTCCCTTTGGCTGTTTTGTCAGATCGTCCCCAGCATATTTCAAGTTATTTTAAGCAGTTTTTTGCTCAAGTTACCAACCCCCCAATTGACCCAATCAGAGAGCGTTTGGTGATGAGTTTGGCTACTTTTATTGGAAACAATGGAAATATTTTAGATGAAGATAAAATGCATTGTCATTGTGTTACGCTTCAACAACCTATTCTAAAAGATAATGAACTAGAGAAATTAAGAAGTATTGATACCGGTTTATTCCATGCTAAAACATTGCAAACCTATTTCAAAGCTGATGGATTATCTGGAGCAATGCAAAACGGAATCGACAGATTATGTCGCTATGCCGAGGATGCCGTAAATGATGGTTTTGAGGTACTTATTCTATCTGATAGAGCGATTGATTCTGAGCATGCGCCAATTCCTTCCTTATTAGCTGTTTCTGCTATACATCATCATCTGATAAAAAAAGGATTAAGAGGTGCGGTAGGCTTGGTAGTTGAAGCAGGGGATATTTGGGAAGTTCACCATTTTGCTTGTTTATTAGCATTTGGCGCCACCGCGATTAATCCTTATTTGGCTTTAGCTTCTATACACGCATTAAAAGAAGACAAATTAGAAACTGATTTAGATGAAAAAACATTAGTTAAAAACTATGTAAAATCCGTTTGTGATGGATTATTAAAGATATTCTCGAAAATGGGAATCTCGACTTTGCAATCTTATCATGGTTCGCAGGTATTTGAAATTTTAGGTATCAATAAGCAAGTTGTTGATCAATATTTTTGTGGAGCCGTTAGTAGAATTGGTGGACTAGGTTTAGATGAGTTGGCTCGTGAAGCTTTATTTAAACATATCAATGGGTTTAAAGGTGATGCTGAGCAACTATTACCAGAAGGGGGTATATATCAGTGGAAACGTAGAGGGGAAGCCCATTTATTTAATCCAACGACAGTCCATCTATTACAGCATGCCACTAAAATGGGCGATTATCATACCTATAAGAAGTATGCCTCAGCTGTAAATGATCAAAAGGATAAAATGTACACTTTACGTGGATTGCTTGACTTCGCAAAACATTTAGAGCCAATACCTATTGATGATGTTGAATCAGCAGAAAATATCATGAAACGTTTTGCAACCGGAGCAATGTCTTTCGGTTCTATCTCACATGAAGCACATAGTACGCTTGCTATCGCCATGAATCGTATCGGTGGAAAAAGTAATACTGGCGAAGGTGGTGAAGATGAAATGCGTTTTGAAACCATGCCAAATGGTGATTCTATGCGTTCGGCTATCAAACAAGTTGCTTCGGCAAGGTTTGGGGTAACCATTAATTATTTAACCAATGCAGATGAGTTGCAGATTAAAATGGCGCAAGGGGCAAAACCGGGCGAAGGCGGACAATTACCCGGCCATAAGGTAGATGATTGGATTGCAAAAACTCGTCATTCTACTCCTGGGGTAGGTTTAATCTCGCCTCCTCCACATCACGATATTTATTCTATTGAAGATTTAGCACAGCTAATTTTCGATTTGAAAAATGCCAATAGAGCAGCAAGAATCAATGTGAAATTGGTTTCTAAAGCAGGTGTAGGAACCATTGCAGCTGGTGTAGCAAAAGCACATGCAGATGTGATTTTAATTGCAGGTTACGATGGCGGAACAGGAGCTTCTCCAATGAGTTCAGTAAAACACGCAGGCTTACCCTGGGAATTGGGTTTAGCCGAAGCACATCAAACATTGGTAAAGAATAAATTAAGAAGTCGTGTTGTTTTACAAACTGATGGACAATTGAAAACTGGTCGCGATTTGGCCATTGCAGCTTTGTTGGGTGCTGAAGAATGGGGTGTAGCTACTGCAGCATTGGTTGCAGGTGGTTGTATCATGATGCGTAAATGTCATTTAAATACCTGCCCAGTTGGCGTGGCTACTCAAGATCCTGAATTAAGAAAGTTATTTAGTGGCAAGCCTGAGCATGTAGTGAATTTATTCAATTTTATGGCTCAGGAACTACGTGAAATTATGGCTGAACTAGGCTTTAAAACCATTAATGAAATGGTGGGAAGAGTTCAGTTCCTAAAAATGAAAGAAGGTATCACGCATTGGAAAGCTAAAAAATTAGATTTTTCAGCAATGTTACATCCTATGGTTTATCCAAAAGGATTAACACTTTATAATAGTGAAATGCAGGATCATGGGATGGATGATATCATTGATTGGAAATTATTAGCCGCATCGAAAGCTGCTTTAGAGAGTAAGACACCTGTATTTGGAGAATTTAATTTAAAAAATACAGATAGAACTGTTGGTACAGTTTTATCAAACGAAATTGCTAAAATCTATGGTTCAGCAGGTTTGCCTGATAATACCATCAACTTTAAATTCACAGGTTCAGCTGGTCAAAGTTTTGGAACTTTTGCGGCTAAAGGTATTTCTTTTGAATTGGAAGGCGAAGCAAATGATTATGTGGGTAAGGGGCTATCAGGAGCTCAAATTGCTATTTATCCCGCTAAGGAAAGCACTTTTGTTCCCGAAGATAATATCATTGTTGGAAATGTAGTGCTTTACGGGGCAACTTCTGGAGCGTTGTTTATTAGAGGTCAAGCAGGCGAACGTTTCGCAGTTAGAAACTCAGGTGCTACTGCAGTTGTAGAAGGAGTTGGTGACCATGGATGTGAATACATGACAGGTGGTAAGGCTTTAATCATTGGTAAAACTGGAAGAAACTTTGCTGCCGGTATGAGTGGTGGAATAGCCTGGATATATGATATTGACGGTGATTTTGTAGAAAATTGTAACCGTGAAATGGTTGATTTGGATCCTTTAAATGTGAAGGATGAAGAATTAATTATCAAGTTATTAAAGAAACATCATCAATTAACCCAAAGTGCTGTGGCTAAATTTTTAATAGAACATTGGACCGAAGAATCGGCTAAATTCATTAAAGTGTTCCCTAAAGAGTTTAAGAGAGTATTAGCGGAAAAGCAGCAATTAGAATCAATTTATTAAGATGGGAAAAGTAACAGGATTTAAAGAGTATGGAAGAGAGCTTCCTGAAAAAGTACCTGCTCAAGATAGAGTAAAAAACTACAAAGAATTTATTGGAATGTATTCCGATGAAAAATTAAATGAACAGTCGGCAAGATGCATGAACTGTGGAATTCCATTTTGCCACAATGGTTGTCCACTAGGGAATGTTATTCCAGAGTTTAACGACGCTGTTTATAAACAAAATTGGAAAGAAGCGTATAAAATTTTAAGTTCAACCAATAACTTTCCAGAGTTTACAGGAAGAATTTGTCCCGCACCATGCGAATCTGCCTGTGTTTTAGGGATCAATAAACCAGCAATAGCCATTGAGGAGATTGAGAAACATATTATTGAAATTGCTTTCGAAAAAGGCTATGTAAATGCGTTTTCTCCCATATTAAAATCTGGTAAAACGGTAGCTGTTGTAGGTTCTGGTCCGGCAGGTTTAGCAGCTGCAGCACAATTAAATAAAGTAGGTCATCAAGTAACGGTTTTTGAAAGAGATGATCAACCGGGTGGATTGCTACGCTATGGAATCCCTGATTTTAAACTAGACAAAGAAGTTGTTCGTCGTCGTGTGAAGATAATGGAGGAAAGTGGAATTGAGTTTAAATGCAATACTGAAATAGGTAAAGATATTGACGCCAGAGATTTAGTGAAAAATTTTGATGCTGTTTGTTTGGCTGGAGGATCAACCGTTCCTAGAGATTTACCCATCCCCGGAAGGGAATTAAAAGGCGTTTATTTTGCGATGCAATTTTTGAAACAACAAAATAAGCGGGTAAGTAGAATTAAAGTTACAGAAGAAGAAATTTCTGCTAAAGGAAAAGACGTGGTGGTGATTGGTGGTGGAGATACAGGCTCAGACTGTGTTGGAACTTCTAATCGTCAAGGTGCAAAATCAATCACTCAATTTGAATTGATGTTTCAACCACCAAAAGAAAGAACAGATAATATGCCTTGGCCACAATATCCAATGCTTTTAAAAACGACCAGCTCTCACGAGGAAGGCTGCCAAAGATTTTGGGGTGTAAATACCAAAGAATTTATTGGGGATGCAAATGGCGATTTAAAAGAATTAAAAATCGTAGATGTGGAATGGGAAACAGATTTCTTAGGTCGGCCAATTAAATTTACTGAGTTGGCTGAAACCGAAAGGACCATTCCATGCCAAAGAGTTTTCTTGGCGATGGGGTTCATAAATCCACAATATGAAGGGATGATAGAACAATTAGGCTTGACCTTAGATGGCAGAAAAAATGTAAACGCTGTTGAAGGAGATTTTAAAACGTCTGTAGAAAAAGTTTTTGCTGCGGGCGATATGCGTAGAGGACAATCTTTGGTGGTTTGGGCAATTTCTGAAGGTAGAGAAGCCGCCAGAACAATAGATTTATTTTTAATGGGCCATTCTTCTTTAGAAAGTAAAGAAGCTATCGACTTGTTTGAAGAAGCTAATTAATAGGATTTTCATGCTCCTTAAATAAACGTTTCAGTTTTATAAAAATGATAAATTTAAAAGATAGGATGATGAAAGACTCCACCATGAAGAAGAAGAATTAAAAAAGAAAAAGGCGAGAATTTGATTCTCGCCTTTTTCTTTTTGAACAAATTAATCTTTATTTATCAATCATTACATGATAAGTAATAGTTGCGGTGGTTGAACCTGAAAAATAAATGGTGTAGATTTTACCAGCTTGTAAATTCAAATTAGCTAAGCTCAATACTGCTGTTGATGAACCGGATGCAAATAGTTGGAAACTCGTTGCAGCATCTACTTCTTGATACGCTGAAGCAGCTTTATAAGCTAAATTAGTTACTATTTTTTGGCCACCTTGAATAGCTAAGTCAATATTAGCAGCTGCTGCAGAACTTAAATGTACAAATCTTACTTTTGCCTTTCCTGCAGCTGGAGTAACTAAATTATCCTCAGTTGTGTAGTTTGCTGATGAAGAACTACCACCAGTATAATAAACAGTATAGTGATTTCCCGCACTAATACTAACATCTGAAGATGAGTTCACAGTTGTTGTTCCCGATGTTTTAAATCTCGCTTTTCTATTTCCTGAATTAGTGGTAATATAATCTGTGTTTTGACCATATACTACTGCAGAAGAATTAACTTTTGTGCTGTCTAAATAGAAATCTTGTGGAGGAGCACTTTCAGATGAGTTTACAATTCTAACATAAGCATCTGCAGTAATTTCACCATTACTTGAACACGATGTTAAACCAGCGACCGCTGCAAACGCTAATAATAAACCGCTATAAGTTTGTCTTAAATTTTTACTTGTTTTCATAACTTTTTGTTTAATAACACATAATTTTAGGTAACATTTTGTTACATATGTGAGAAAACAAATGGTGTACCAATCGAATTAATTTTCTGTTTTAGACTAAAAATTGTTGTAAATACAAGACTCTTGGCCTATTTTTCGGAAGGATTTTTTTTCTGATGTTTAAGCTTTTCTACAGTTTTTTCTAAACGTTCTTGCTTTGTTTTTTCCTGCTTGGCACTTAAAATCCAAATAATGTATTCTTTTTTATTAGAAAAACTCAACGAGTTGAAAAATTTAAAAGCATCTTGTTCATTTTTAAGAACAGTTTGTAGTTCTTTAGGGATACTAACTTCTCTTTTTTCTTGATTGATGAAATCTGCATATTCTGATTCTGCTACTTCACTATTTGAGGAGGTTGATTTTTTAACTTGATTTTCTGGCTTAATTTGAAGTGCCGTCCAGCTATCATTAATAGAAATAGTAGCAACCGGGCGTAGTTGCAACCTTTTTAATGGTTCCCATTGTTGCATACTTTCTAAGTCGGTTGGAATTTTAGATGATTTTTTTGGATGAGCAATCCAAATTATAGGATTTGATTTTAATAAACTTTGTAATTTATCAAGTTCGATTTCCAAATCAGATTTATGAGTTGCGAAAAGCTGAACCACATCGGCGAAAGCCAAAGAATAATTGTTTGATTCTATTCTTGAATGATGCTTTCTTAAATCAGCAACATAACCTTCAGGAGCATTTAGAATTAAAAATAAATGCTCGGGTTTTAGTTTAAGTTTTTTTAAAAGCTGATTTTCCATTTTACAATTTAGAGAATTTGCTATAAAAATCCCATAAAACAATTCCCATACTAATCACGATATTAAAAGAATGTTTGGTCCCAAACTGTGGGATTTCTATACAACTATCAATGTTTTGCATCACTTCTTCACTAACTCCGTTGACTTCATTTCCAAAGAAAAAAGCATATTTATCATTTTTTTTGGGAATAAAATCTGATAAGCTAATGCTGCTCTCGGCTTGCTCGATCGCAATTATTTTAAAATGATTTTCTTTCAGATGATTTACAGCATCAATTACATTTTCAAAATACTTCCATTCTATAGATTGAGTAGCGCCAATGGCTGTTTTCTCTATTTCGCGATGAGGTGGCTGGGCCGTAATACCACATAAATAAATGGCTTCAATCGCAAAACCATCCGCCGTTCTAAATGCCGAGCCTACATTGTTTAAACTACGTACATGATCTAAAACAACTATAACAGGAAGTTTCTGTTGCTCTTTAAACTCTTCCACACTTACACGGTTTAGCTCGTCAAGCTTTAGTTTTCTCATATTACAAAGATAATAGGGAGAAATGAAATTGCCATCAACCAGATAATTTATTGGATATTTGCAGCAATGAAAAATTCTGACTCCATTAAAGAAACCCTAAAGCGATTAAATATCCACGAGCTAAACGAGATGCAAATAGCAACTCAAAAAGCTATTGACGCCCATAAAGACGTGATGGTTTTATCTTCCACAGGCTCTGGTAAAACGTTAGCTTTCCTTTTACCGCTTTTAAATAGATTAGAAAAAGGTTTAAAGAAAGTTCAGGTTTTGGTGATTATACCATCTCGTGAATTGGCTTTACAGATTGAGCAGGTTTTCAGGTCTTTACAATCGGGTTTTAAGGTAACTTGTATTTATGGAGGTCATAGTACCAAAACCGAGAGTTTAAGCTTGTCCGAAACGCCTTCGGTGATTATTGGAACGCCTGGTAAAATCTCCTACCATATCAAACATGAAAATTTTGATCCTACAGAAGTGGAATATTTGGTTTTAGATGAGTTTGATAAATCCTTAGAATTAGGTTTTCAGGTAGAGATGGAAATGATTATTGAGAACCTGACAAGTATTAAGCAAAAGATTTTGACCTCAGCAACAAAAATGGAGGAGATTCCAGAATTTGCTCAGGTGAATAACCTAGCGATGGTGAATTTCCTGTCTGATGAGCAGCAATCGCCAGAATTAGCTTTAAAGGTTTTACATACCAAATCAAAAGACAAGTTAAAGTTATTAATGCAGGTAGTTTCAGAACATCCTGAAGGGCCAACCCTAATTTTTTGTAACCATAGAGAAGCGGCTGAGCGTGTAAGCGATATATTATGGGATAAAGGAATGAGTAACGGGATTTACCATGGAGGTATGGATCAGCCTGATCGAGAAAAAGCATTGGTGAAATTTAGAAACGGAACGCATGCGGTTTTGGTGACTACTGATTTAGCTTCTCGCGGATTAGATATTCCAGATGTGCAACAAGTCATCCATTACCAAATTCCGTTTACAGAAGAATCTTTCATTCACCGAAATGGTAGAACCGCCAGAATGAAAGCGAGCGGAAAAGCTTATTTGCTTTTAGCTGATGAAGAATATGCCCCAGCATACGTTCTAGAACCTATTGAAGAAGTTACGGAGATTGAAGATTTTAAACTGTTTGAGCCTAGTAAATGGGCTACCATCTATTTTGCTGCTGGAAAAAAAGATAAGGTAAATAAGGTTGATATAGTGGGTTTACTGTATAAAAAGGCAAATTTGAATAAAGATGAAATTGGCCTAATTGAAGTTTTTGACCACATGTCTTACGTTGCGGTGAATCGAAAAAGAGTAAACCAAGCGCTGAGCTTGATAAGAAATGAAAAAATTAAAGGTAAGAAATACAAAATTGGGGTAGACGAATAAGCTCCAATTATCCATCCTTATTAAATGCTATAAAGTGGACCCTCTTAATTTGCGAAGAGGGTCTTTTGCTTTTTAAACGGACTATTGGAAGCTATTAAAATTTGGCTATTTTTAAGAAAATTTAGGCTAAGCCTTTTGAGGTTTTTTTAGTCTATTTTTTTCTTACACATTTAGATGAAGAGACCAATTAACTACCTAAGCTTTTTATGGGTTTTTCTTTCATTATTTTTATTTGAAAGCCAAGCTTATGCACAAGGCTCTTCTAATAAAGGTACTGATTTCTGGCTGGGGTATGGTAACCATATTTCTCATGGTACAAATAATCCAGAGACGATGGTGTTATATATCACTTCAGATGTTAATACAACCGCAACAATTTCTGTTTCTTCTCTTGGATTTACCCAAACCGTATCAATTATTGCCAATTCGGTGCAAACGGTAACCATACCTTCTGCTGCACATTTAAATAGTGAAGGGAAATTTGATACGGGTATTCATATTATAGCCTTAAAGCCGATTGTTGTTTATTCTCACATCTACCAAAGTGCGGTTTCTGGAGCAACCTTGGTATTGCCAGTAAATACTTTAGGGAAAGATTATTACTCCATCAATTACAAACAAATTTCTAATTCTAATAATTCAGCCTCTTACTTTTTTGTTGTGGCCGTTGAAGATGGGACTCAAGTGGATATTACTCCTTCACAAAATACCCAAAGTGGATGGTTGGCCAACACGACTCATACAGTAAGTTTAAATAAAGGGCAGATCTATAATGTGATGGGTGCTTATACAAATCCTAATGGAACACAAGGAGTAGATTTAACAGGATCCCGAATAAAATCTGTATCCACAACTGGAACCTGTAAAAAAATAGCTGTTTTTTCTGGTAGTAGTAAAATTTCAATTTCATGTTTAAATACCACGGCGGCAGGTTCTGCAGATAATTTATTTCAACAAGTTTATCCCACAGCTACTTGGGGTAAAAAATTTATTACGGTGCCTTTAAAAGATAGAAATTTTGATGTCTATCGGATTGTAAAAAGTGATCCTAATGCTGTTGTAACTTTGAATGGAAGCATAATTCCTGCAACAAGCTTTGTGAATAATTTTTATTATGATTTTGAAGGTCAAACTGTCAATAATATAAGTGCCGATAAGCCTATTCAAGTAGCTCAATATGCAGTAACACAAAATAGGGGAATAAATTGTACCACAGTAACAGGTGATATTGGAGATCCGGAGATGATATTTTTGAATCCATTGGAACAAACCCTTGCGAAAATCACCATGTATTCTACACCCAATGCTGTGATACAAAAGCATTTTATTAATGTGGTGGTAAAAAATGAAGGTGTGGCAAGTTTTAAATTAGATAATGTTTCTGTTTCTTCTTCTTTTATGCCAGTTGTTGGGAATAGCCTTTACTCGTATGCTCAAATATCAGTACAAGAGGGAACACATAACTTATCTTCCGATGTTGGATTTAATGCCATTTCTTATGGTTTTGGAAGCTTCGAATCTTATGGTTACGCAGCAGGTGCTAATTTAACGGCATTTGGCGTGGTGCCAATTGATCAAGGAAAAAATGAAGCGATACAAACGGGCTGTACAGGAAACGCTTATACGCTTACTTTAAAATTACCTTATCAGCCGGTAGATATTAATTTAGATAAAGGAGATGGAAATGGTTCGAAACCAATAACTCTTGAGCTGATTAGCAAAAACACCAATGCTGACGGAGAAACTACCTATACTTATCTATTAGCAAAGGATTTAATTTTTACCCAGCCAAATACCTATAATTTTACGGTTAATGTGATTAAACCAACGATAGATGCTTGCGGTACTGGTGATGAGTTTTCATATGATTTAATTATCAATCCAAAACCAGTTGCGGCTTTTACCGCCCCAACACAAAGCTGTGTCAATAGTGAAGTCTCATTTATTCATCAGACTGATCCAGATGAAGCTTCCATTACCGATTATTTATGGGATTTTAATGGAGAGGGCACTTCTATTTCAAAGGATCCAAAATTCACGTTTAAAAAAGCAGAGATTAAAAAAGTAAAATTTTCCATTAAATACAATACAGGTTGCTGGTCTGATGTGGTTACAAAAGATGTCTTAGTAGTGGCTCTACCAGTTGCGAAGTTTACGACAGCTTCGCCAAGCTGCGAAGGGATTGCTTTACAGTTTACAGATCAATCCACCACAGCAAATGGAGTGATCAATAACTGGAGCTGGGATTTTGGCGATCCAACTTCTCCTCGTAATTCTTCAACAATTAAAAATCCAACCCATATTTTTAATACTTCAAAAAATTATAATGTCACGTTGACTATCACTACAGATTTAGGATGTTCTCAAACAATCGTCAATCCAATTATCATTCAGCCATCTGCTATTCCTAATTTTGAAACACCTAACATTTGTTTGGATGATGCTTTTGCACAATTTACTAACACCACTACCATTTCTGATAATTCCAACCTAACTTACCAATGGGATTTTGGTGATCCAACTTCTACAACAAACACTTCAACTTTACCTAATCCTTCTCATAAATATCTGGCAGCAGCCGATTATAATGTGATATTGAAGGTGAAAAGTACTTCTGGATGTATAACTGAAAAAATAAAAACATTTACCGTTAATGGGAGTACACCAAAATCGGCGTTCAATGTTCAGAATGAATTCAAACTTTGTAGCAATCAATTAGTGTCTTTTGAAGATGTCTCAACTATAGATTTTGGTCAAATCACTAGAATAGAATGGTACTTTGATGATTTAAACCAAACAGTTGAAAGAGATGATCAACCCGGAAAAAGATCATTAAATAAGGGGGATGTCGCAAAAATATATACCCATCAATATCCGGTATTTTACAGTCCTGCTAAAAGAGATATCATCGTTAAAATGGTAACCTACTCGGGTAGTAGTTCAACTTGTGTAAGTATCATTCCAAAACTAATAACAATCTATGCGGCTCCAAAAGTAGAATTTAATGCCTTAACGCCTGTATGTCAAAATGAAGTTCCTTTTCAAATTGGAGTTAGTGAAACAACTGGTTTGCTTGGGAAGGGGACATTTTCTGGCGACGGAGTAAACGAGAATGGCCTATTTTCTCCCAATTTAGCTGGTGTAGGTTCACATACCATTACTTATACTTATTTAACCGATGCAGGCTGTTCTGACTCCAAATCTCAAGATATTATTGTTTACCCTATACCTGTGGTAAATGCAGGTATTGACCATACTATTTTGATTGGAGGTAGCGTTCAATTAATTGGTGAATCTCCAGGTGCAAATTTAACCTATAAATGGTCGCCATCTACAGGGTTAGATCACGATGATATTTTAAACCCCATTGCATCACCTACTAAAGATATCCATTACAAACTAACGGTAACCAATTCGAATGGATGTCAGGTATTTGATGAAGTCTTTGTAAAGGTTTTACAATACCCGGAAATCCCTAACACTTTTACGCCCAATGGAGATGGTGTAAATGATACTTGGAGCATAAAATATTTAGATAGTTATCCATCATCCACAATAAAAATATTTAATAGGTATGGTATAGATGTATTTAAAGCGGATAGATATACAGAGCCATGGGATGGTAGGTTAAATGGAGTGGATTTACCAACTGGTACTTATTATTACATTATTACAGCTAATAACGGGAGCTTAAAATATACGGGCTCCGTATTATTAGTAAGATAAAACTAAAATCATTGTTTTAGAGTATATGATAATAGTTTTATGATAACTTTAAAGTAATTACTAGGTTTATTTTTAATTAGACTGCTCAGCGCTAAAATTTTAGATGAAATTATTTTTTACAAGCGTATTCATTTTAACTTTTTGCTCATTAGAAATATTTGCTCAAAATATTTCTAATGAAGGGACTGAGTTTTGGCTATGTTTTCCGTCTCACGTTGCTGCTGGAGGTAGTGCTGGAGGTTTAGCGTCACTATCTGTTTTTATTACTTCTAAAAATAACACAAGTGGGGTAGTGACTTGTGGGACTAGTAAGCCTATACCCTTTAGCGTTGTAGCAAATACGGTAACAGAGGTTGTGGTTGACAGGAATGCTTCTTATTTACCCGCATCAACAACCTATATAAACCAAGGAATAAGAGTTTTGATTGATGATGGTCAACCTAAAGCGGTGGTTTATGCCCACGTCTTCGCAGGAGCAAGATCTGCAGCTACTTTGGTCTTGCCAAAGGTAGCATTAGGACAAAAATATTACACAATAGCTTATAGTCAACAGTACAACACAGGAGGTTCAAAATCTCAGTTCGAAGTTGTTTGTGTAGAGCCCAATACAAAACTGAATATTACCCTAAGACTTAATGGCGTAGTGCAACCAACTCCATTAACGGTTACATTAGCTAACGTAGGTGACGTTTATCAATATCAAAATGACCAAGATATTAGCGGTACGCTTATAGAAGTTGATGCCAGTACATCAAGTTGTAAACGGTTTGCAGCATTTTCTGGAAGCTCTGCTTTAGCTATTTTAGCGCCTGGCTGTTTCCCTCCTGGAAGCAATACGAATACTGCTCTTAATCCATCTTATGACCCCTTATTTCAGCAACTATATCCCTTAGAAAGCTGGGGACAAAAATTTCCTTTAATCCCATTTTCTGATAGAAATACAGGCGCTATTTTTAGAGTTCTAGCGTCTGTAAATAACACTATGGTTAGTGTAGCAGGTTTAAATGTTCCATTAAATGCAGGTGAGTTTTATGAAACAAAACCACTCACCGATGTAGGTTTAATCACCGCTGATAAGCCAGTAATGGTTGCTGAATATGCTTTAACAGAATACTGTGCAGATTCTAGAAACTATGGAAGAACGAAGATACCTAGTGATCCTGATATGGTGATTCTAAATCCGCTGGAGTATAGCATTAAGGACGTGACGATGTATTCATCTACCAAATTGGCCATTACCGAGCAATTTATAAACGTAATGATTCTGACCGCTGGAGTTAAATCATTTAAAATTAATAAGGTTGATTATAGTGCCAGATTTAGTCAAGTTCCGGGGAATAATCTCTATTCGTATGCCCAAATTAATTTAACACTCATTGGGGGGACTAACTTTAACTTGACTGCTGATGTTGGCTTTAATGCCATGGCTTATGGTTTTGGTAATTTTGAATCTTATGCCTATTCTGCTGGAACGAATTTGGCAGCTTCCATATTTTTAAATGCAGTAAGGCCCGAGACAGATGAGATTATTAATAACGCCTGTTTAGATGAACCTTTTGATTTTAGACTAGTTTTGCCTTACATGTCTCAAAAATTAATTTGGACTATTGATTCTGGAGAAACAATCACTCAAGATCCACCGAAGCCGAAACCTATAACCGTAAACGGTAAATTGTTATTTGAATATCGCTTAAAATTAAATAAGACTTATAAAACTGCGGGTACAAAAAAAATCAGTATTGTATCTACATTTCCGTCTGCAGGCGGTTGTTCATCAGGAGATGAAGTATTAAATTTTGATTTTGAGGTTTATGAAAATCCCGTGATTAAGAGTATTCAGGCTCTTGATTCAGTATGTATAAACAATTTAGTGCAGTATGATTTTACCGCTCCTACTAACACTCGTCCAATTGAAAGTTATTTTTGGGATTTTGGTGATAGTACAACTTCTTCAGAAAAAAATCCAGTTCATATTTATAAAACCATAGGAAAAAAGAAGGTTTCACTATATGTGAAAAGTGATGTTTCTTGTGTCTCTAATATTATTTCAAAAGAAATTCAAGTATTTCCTAAGCCTTTGATGGATTTTAGCATGGGAAATATAAACTGCTCATTAAAAGATATTCAATTTAAAGATTTATCACAACTTCTAGGTAATAAAGTAAAATCTTATCAATGGGATTTTGGGGATGGTTCTACGTCTCCCGAAGCAAATCCAATTCACATTTATCAAAAGCCGGATAATTATGTGATTACGTTAAAAATAGTAACTGAATCAGGATGCGAGACCACTCTTAGGAAATCGAAGATAATTTATGATTCGCCCGTGATAGATTTTGCCGAACCAGCAGCTTGTGTTACTGATCAAGCAAAATTTGTAGCTACCACTACTTCATTAGATGTAAATACCTATCAATGGGATTTTGGTGATGGAAAAGTAAGTGCTGCCAGTTCTAGTCCAGAAGTTTTACATCAATATGTATCGCCAAATATTTATACGGTGAAGTTAATTGCAGTTTCAGTTAATGGATGTGAAACAGTTTTCCAAAAACCAATTACCATAAGTGGAAGTCAGCCTAAAGCTAATTTTAATGTCATTAGTATTAAAAATCTATGTAGTAATCAACCCGTTCAATTTCAAGATTTATCGACAGTCAATCCAGGTAAAATCACCAAATTAGAGTGGATTTACAATTATACTGGCTCATTAACGGATAGTATAACTACCATAATTAATCCTAAGCCCAATGCTATTTATCCATACAAATATCCAGCTTCTAAAGATGATGTGCGTTATAAAGTACGTTTAAGGGCTTATTCTGGCACTGAATGTTCTGATGTTTTTGGACCTATTGATATCCTTGTTAAAGGAAGCCCTGATGTTAGGTTTGATCCTATACCAAGTACTTGTTTGAATATTAATCCTTTCAAAATTACTCAGGCCAAAGAGCTTACCAGAATTAATGGATCGGGAGTTTTTTCTGGTACAGGGGTTTCACCCGATGGTTATTTTAATCCTATAGACGCAGGATTGGGAACCTTTGAAATCACCTATACTTTTACAGCGACTAGCGGTTGCACTGATACAAAAAAGCAAAATATCACCGTTTTTCCAGTTCCGGTAATTTCTATTGGAGCCGCCGATGCAGTAATATTATTAGGCGGGCAAACCACCCTTAAAGCAAGCGCAACAGGAGAAGGCTTAAGTTATCAGTGGCAACCTTCTTTAGGTTTGAGTAATGATAAAATACTAAATCCAACTGCTTCTCCAAAAGAAACAACCACCTATAATTTAACGGTAACATCTTCAGATGGTTGTATAGAAACAGCTCAAGTTAACGTTATTGTTGCCGGATTACCTGAAATTCCGAATACTTTTACACCTAACAACGATGGATTAAATGATACATGGAATATTAAATATTTAGAAACCTATGTTAATGCAAAAATCACCATATTTAACAGATTTGGTAATCCCGTATTTAACTCACTAGGCTATGATGTCCCTTGGGATGGAAAAACGAAGGGTAAAGAGGTACCTGTTGGTGTTTATTATTATATTATTGATCCAAAGAATGGGGATAAGCCATTTTCGGGTTCTGTTACTGTGATTAGATGAAATTTTTCAAAATTTTTATTATTCTGATTGGTATTTGCAAAATTACGGTTGCTCAACAAAAGCCTCAGTACACTCAATATATTTTAAATAATTATATCATCAACCCTGCGATTACGGGTATTGAGAACTATATAGACGTAAAGGCAGGATATAGGCAGCAGTGGACTGGTTTACAAAATGCTCCCGTTACTTCTTATTTAACAGCGCATATGCCATTAGGTAAAAGTAACGATTGGGGTAGTGCAACTTCTTTCGGGATGGTGGGAGAAAACCCTTTAGGTACAAGTTATAAAAGTAATTATCAAGCTTCTGACCCTCATCATGGAATAGGAATTGTTGCCGTAGTAGATAAAACAGGTCCGCTGAGTAATACTACTTTCGATATCACCTACGCCTATCATTTAGGTTTAGCACCACGTTTAAACTTAGCAGTGGGTGTTGGAGCAGGAATATCAAAAGTTAGTTTAAATACTGCCGATTTAACTTTAGAAAATCCCATTGACCCTGCAATCGCTAACAGTGGGACCATTAATCGTTTAAAGCCCGATGTAAATATTGGTGTTTGGTTGTATTCAGCAGAATTTTTCTTTGGAGCGTCGGTTCAACAGTTGTTGCCTCAAACTTTATCTTTTTCAGATAATTCTAGTTATAATTCTGGTAAAACGGTTCCTCATGCTTTTGTAACCACAGGATACAGGTTTTGGTTAAATGATGATATCACTGTGATTCCCTCGGTGATGGTAAAGTACGTTAAGCCAGCGCCTTTAGGGATTGATTTTAATACCAAAATAGCTTTTAGAGATAAAATTTGGGTGGGTGGGGCTTACAGAAAAGACGATTCTTTTTCTGGATTATTGGGCTTCAATGTAGGCTCATTATTCAACATCAGTTACTCGTATGATTTTACAACGTCCGCATTAAATACAGTATCAAGAGGAACGCATGAAATCGTTTTAGGATTAATGTTAAATAACCATTATAAAGTTACCTGCCCACAAAAACTTTGGTAAGAACTATTATTTGCTTCAACTTAAAAATAAGTTCCATATTTTTTTGGTATTCTTAACCTTAAGAAGGTTTTTAAATATAAAAACTCATTTCAGGGATTAATCTAAAGCTCTTTTCTTAACCTTGCAACAGGAATCCCCATTTGTTCCCGGTATTTAGCAACAGTTCTTCTGGCAATATTGTAACCTTTATCTTTTAGTATTTCAGTTAATTTTTCATCAGCCAAAGGCTTATATTTATCTTCTCTACCAATACATTCTTCCAAAATTTTCTTCACCTCTTTATTAGAAACTTCTTCACCACTTTCGGTTTGTATCGCTTCAGAAAAGAATGATTTTAGAAGGTAAGTTCCAAACTCTGTTTGTACATATTTTGAATTGGCTACCCTAGAAACTGTGGAGATATCCATACCAATTCTATCGGCGATATCTTTTAAAATCATGGGTTTTAAATGACGTTCATCCCCATCATACAAGAAAAAATTATATTGATAATTCATAATGGCATTCATGGTTTTCAACAATGTTTGTTGACGTTGTTTAATGGCATCAATAAACCATTTTGCCGAATCAAGCTTTTGTTTCACAAACTGAACTGCTTCTTTTAATTTTTTGTCTTTTTCAGATGTTTTATCATAATGTTCGAACATTTCTTGGTAAGATTTACTCACCCTAAGTTCTGGCGCATTTTTAGAGTTTAATGTTAAAATTAAAACACCATCATTCTTCGCGATATGAAAATCAGGAATAACTTGCATCTGTTTCACATTAGATGCACCCGAATCGCCAGGTTTTGGGTTTAATTTTAAAATTTCGCCAACAATATCTTTCAATTCGTCTGAATCAATATTCAAACTCTTTTCCAGCTTATCATAATGCTTTTTGGTAAACTCTTCTAAGTAATCTTCAACAATTTGTATTGCCTTTTCAATTAGGATATTACTTTGATCTTTTTTTCTGAGTTGGATAAGTAGACATTCTTGTAAATCTCTCGCCCCAATACCCGAAGGATCAAAAGTTTGTATAACTTTTAATAAATCTTCAACTTCTTCATCTTCTGCAAGAACATTTTGCGAGAAAGCTAAATCATCAATTAAAGAGGGTAGAGGTCTTCTCAAATATCCATCATCATCTAAACTGCCAATTATTTGCTGGGCAATCAGGTACTCTTTATCATCTAAAGGCACTAAATCTAGTTGAGCCTGTAGATTTTCAAAGAAGGTGTTACTAACAGCAATTGGGAGTTCTTTTTTATCTTCATCATCGTCATTGCTGTCGTATTTGCTGCCGTAGTCATTGATGTTGTCATCTTGCAGGTAATCATCTACATTAAATTCATCAAAATTTTCTTCACTTTCTTCACCTTTAAAATCATCAGGATCTTTATCCGGATACTCTTCTACAGGTTCATTCATGTCTGCTAAACTGGTGTCTTCTAGCGCAGGATTTTCCTCCAGCTCTTCCTTAATTCTGCTATCTAAAGATACCGTAGGAACTTGAAGTAACTTGATGAATTGTATCTGTTGTGGTGATAATTTTTGTAGAAGCTTTTGTTGAAGATTTTGTTTAAGCATAAATATTGAAGTATTTTCAAAGTTAATCAAAGGAATTAAAATGTCGTATGATTTTTTGAGCCATTATTAAAAAAATAAATAGTCCAATTAGTTTTTCGTTTATTTAATTTTTTTAATTTAGTTTTTCATCAATAAAATTTAAATATGGGATTTGCTAAAGAATTTAAAGATTTTGCATTAAAAGGTAACCTTGCCGATATTGCGATAGGCTTTGTAATGGGTGCTGCCTTTATAAAAGTAACATCATCATTTATTAATGGCATGGTAATGCCTTTGGTGGGGATGATTAAAGGAAAAGATTTTTCTGACTGGCGATATGTACTAAAACCAGCTGAAATTGCAGCCGATGGAACTGAGAAAGTAGCCGAAGTTGCAATAAAATATGGCGAATTCTTAACGGTAACTTTAGAATTTATAATTGTAGCCTTTTTTATGTTTTTGTTGGTGAAGTTTGTAAATAAAATGAAACGTAAAGAAGAGGCTGCACCTTCGGTACCTCCTGCACCTAGTAAAGAAGAAATTCTATTGTCGGAAATAAGAGATTTATTAAAGTCCAAATAAATTTCGATTCATTTTTGCAATTAAAGAAAAACAAGCCTATATTTGCACTCTTGTTTTAAAACAGAGATTTATAATACAGCATCATGAAAAGAACATTCCAGCCTTCTCAAAGAAAAAGAAGAAATAAACACGGTTTCAGAGAAAGAATGTCTACCGCAAATGGTAGAAGAGTTTTAGCTTCTAGAAGAGCAAAAGGCAGAAAAAGATTAACAGTATCAGACGAACGTCGTCACAAAGCATAATTTTGTTTGCTTAATTATCATTTGATAATTACCGACGTTTAAATCTGTTTAAGCCCTCGGTAAATGGCATCCAAAATATATAGTTTTCAAAAAGAAGAACGGTTATGTAGTAAAAAGTTGCTTAAGGAGCTTTTTAATAGCGGTTCTTCTTTTTTATTGTACCCATTTAGAGTAACATGGATTCATTCTTCAAGTTTGGATCAAGATTTTCCTGTTCAGTTATTAACTGCGGTTCCAAAAAAACGCTTCAAGTCTAGCGTTGAAAGAAACGCTATTAAACGAAAAATTAAGGAAGCTTACCGCATGAGCAAAGGACAGTATCTTTATCCTGAGTTACAAAACCATAAAATTTTATTGAGTTTAAACTATGTTGGTAATCAAATTCACGATTTTGATTTTATCCAGAAGAAGCTTTTAGCGACCTTTAGTTTATTATTAAAAAAATTGGAAGAGCATGAAAATCATTAAAAATATTATTGGATTATTATTTTTGATTTTAATTAAAGCTTATCAATACTTAATTTCTCCTCTAACTGGCGCATCATGCCGTTTCAGCCCTACTTGTTCTCAATACGGAGTGGAGGCTATTAAGAAATATGGTCCTTTTAAGGGGGGGGGGCTTACCTTAAAACGGTTAGGAAGGTGCCATCCATGGAGTCATAAACATGGTTATGATCCGGTTCCTTAATTTTTATTAAAATTGTACAATGTCACTAATTTTACAAATTGAAACGGCAACTCAAACTTGCTCTGTCGCTTTAGCAAAGGACGGAGTTGTTTTAGATTTTATCGAACGTACAGAAAGAAATATTCATGCATCAGTGATCACTCTTTTTATTGATAAATTGATGAAGAAAAATAACTACCAGTTTTCGGATTTAAATGCAATTGCAATTAGTATGGGTCCGGGTTCTTATACGGGCTTGAGAATTGGCGTTTCTACTGCAAAGGGCTTGTGTTATGCCTTAGATATTCCCTTGGTTGCTATAAACACTTTAGAAGCGATGTCGTCAGGGTTTGTGAGTAATCATTTCTCAGTTAATCCTGATACTTTGTTTTGTCCCATGATAGATGCCAAAAGGATGGAGGTTTATTGTGCTATTTATAATTCAAAAACAGAAGTTTTATTAGAAACTAAAGCCGAAATTATTGATGAAAACAGCTTTAAGGATATTTTAGATCGTAACGTGGTTTATTTCTTTGGGGATGGTGCTTTAAAATGCGAATCTTCATTAGGTACTCATTTTAACGCGAGAGTGATTGATGATTTTGAAAACTCAGCTAAATATTTATCAGCAATAGCTCATCAAAAATATCTTCAAAAAGATTTTGCAGATGTAGCGTATTTTGAGCCTTTTTATCTAAAAGATTTTATTGCAGGGAAAAAGAAATCGAACTAATTATTTCGCTTATTGTTCTTTTTTCTTCTATTTTCTATTTGTTTGTTGCTCTTTTGAGCGGCCCTTTTATCCTTATTAGATAATCGCACTACAAATCCTGTTTCTTTATCGTTTAAGCTTAAGAGATCATCTGCATTACCTATGGTTTGCATCATTCTACCAAACTTTACGTTGAATCCTATATAAAAGTTAGCTTTTGGGCTACCACCGATGCTGGGGTCATTTTTGATAAATCCTTTTGCTAACTGGTAAGAAGATAAAATTGATTCAGATCCTACATAAAACTCGGTATTTGGAGACTGAATGAGTAGCTGGCTTCCAAGACGCCATTTTGTTCTAAAATCATAAATCGGATTAAAGCTAAATACAAAAGCATTTTTTCTAAAATTGTTAAGTAGAGCCATTTGTCCATTCTGATTAAAAACACTTTTAGACAATAAGAATACAGGTGTATAAAACTCGAAATTTTTAGACGCGGCAAAATCTATTTTTGTATCAATTAAAGAATTATAGCTTTTATTTACTTCATTGATGTCTGTAGGCTTACCAGATCCATTAAAAAAATTAGAGCGTACTTGGTTTGTATTGGTACCCTCAATGGTATCAGTAAAATTATAATAAGAGGTTTGTTTTGCCCAATGTATAAATCCTAAATCTTTAACATTTAAAGTTAGATAGGTCCCTTTTCTAGAAGTGTAAGAAACGCCAGAACTTACTGCCGCTCCCATATTTTTTAGATCAGGAATTAAATTTTTATTTTCAAAACGACCTAATCCAAAGCTTGAAACATACTTTCCTGTAATAGGTATTTCATAAGTATTGTTCCGGTAAATTTGAAGACTAGATGTTTCAATATCAATTTTATTGTAGGTAATGCCATCTAAAAGACTAAATCTTCCGCCAAAAGCCCATGTATTATTATAATCTTCTCTATAATTCACACTTAATTGCCAGTAAGATTGGTTTTCCGCATTATTGTTTAGAATATTTTGATAAGATGACGATGGAAAATTTCTATATGAATCTAACAATACAAAAGTCTCGTCTGTAATGTTTCCATAAGCCTCATCCTTGAGTTGAAGAGAAAAACCTAATTCCTTATTATATTTTACATTTTTAAAAATTCTGAAATTGAACAAATATAAATTCAGGTTCAAATTAATTTTATTTGAATTTGCATCTCCAAGTATGATGTTCGAAATGTCTGTTCTGCTTGAGCTTGTATTAAATAATAATTTTTTAAAGGGAATTGCCCCTTCTCCTTTAAAATAAATGAAAGAGCTTAAGGCTGGGAGTATGGTGATTTGATATTTTCTACTAAAGTCTACTTGGAAGCTTTTTTGTACAGGATTTTCTGAGGCATCGTATAAAGTACCAGAGTGAGTTAGTGAAATATTTTGCGCCCAAGAAAGTATTGGCGTCAAAATAATAAAGAACAGAAATAAACTTTTCTTCATCCCTAAATTTAATCTTTAAAATTTGAAGATGCTATTTTTTATTTGATTGCGTAATAGAGTCAATCATCAATGAATCAACTTTTGGGAGTAACTTATCTTGGTCAGGTATTTTACTCATATATAAATTGGTGAAGAATCTGTCTTTATCTGCACTAAATTGAATCGCCAAACCATAAATATCTTTCCATTTAAAATCGTCACTTTTAAAAGCCGTATAAGAAGTAGAATTTAAAAAGGAACTGATTATAGCCTTTGAATTGCTGTTATGGATAAAATAAAATATATTCCCCTGATTTGATAAATATTGCTGAAAATCAATGTTTTTATCCGTTCTGATTAAGAAATCTTGCTTTTTATAACTATTTAAAAATCTTTTTAAAGCACTGTTATTATTTGCAACAATTAGATGGTTTTCTACAATTGCATAATAAGGTCTGCGAAAATACTTGAACGGATCGCCTAAGAAATAATAAAGTAAAAATGAATCATCAAAGTGCCTAATTTGATCTTCAGATGGAGAACTGATAGTGGATAATAAGAAGGATAACCGGTTGGTATTGTTTGTTTTTACAATTCCAATTTTATCGCCAGAGGCTAATTGCACCACACCAAACTCGTTTGCTAAAACGGGTAATAATTCCTCATCAATATTTATAGAATGCTTTGTTTTTATATTATCTAACTGAGTTTTTAGTTTTTCTGATTCTTTTCTTAAGATAAATAAATCATCTAAACCTTTTCTAAACCTTTTAAAATCTGAGATATAAAAAAAAGAATAATCTGCAGCATCATTCGGAATAATATTTCGTAAGGTATTTTGACCCGGCTGTTGATTTAAGAATAGATTGAAATAGTTAGTGGCTTTTTGATTCACTTCAGTAATCCCACTAAACATAAAAGCATTACTTTGATAATTGATGTTTAAAGAAGCTGTTGCATCAATAGATTTTAATGAAAAAGTCTCTTCAGGATTTTTTCGGGAGGAGAAATTATTTAAAAAATTAGGGAGCTTAGCAAAATTGATGTAAAGATTGGCAATTGAATTTCTATTTCTTGGATTCGTAAAATCTATCTTGAATTGGTTAGCAGATTTCCCATTTGCTAATTTCGCTTTGCTTTCTTCAACTAAGCTTTTGTTAAAACTTCCTATTAATGTTTTTTGATGGATATAGAAGTGGAAATTAGATTGATTACTGAAAGCAATTTGATAGGAATGATCTGAAGCAGATGAATCTTTGATTATTTTATATTTCGTCTTTATTAACTCGATCATTTCCGATTCTGATAAATTCACATCCTTACCAAAAGGGGCAATTATTAAAATATTTGACTTACTTTTTCCTGTTTGATGAATAGAAAAGAACAAATCACTTTTATTAAACACTCCAGATATTGATTTATCATCAACAAATATTCTTTTTAATGCACCTAAATGATCTATACTTTGGTTACCTAAAACGTCTTTAAAAAGACCAAAATCTTTAAAAATATCGTAAAATGAGTTTTCATTTTTATATTCAAAAACTAGAGAAGCATTATCAGGAATTACTTTAAATACACTTTCCTTGGATCCTTCTACACCTGACATACTTTTAAAGTAAAGCCAAGTAACCGCAATTATTCCTAAAAAAAGTAAACTTATGATCACTATAATCTTCTTCATTTTTAAAATATCCTTAGCAACAAAAATAGATTTTTGAATTGAAGGCTGAAAATTGGATTCATCTTTATTAAATTAGCGAAACCTTGAGACCTTAAAAATGAATAAAAGAATTATTATATCAGCCGCAATTTTCGGAATGTTAGCCGTAGTTTTTGGTGCCTTTGGCGCACATAGCTTAAAGAAGATTCTTACAGCTGATGAGATGGAGATCTGGCACACTGCTGTTCAATATCATTTTTACCATACTTTTGCACTCTTGTTTCTATCTACTTTTGCCCGGTTTAAAAATAACATCATCAATTTTTCATCTTACTGCTTTGTAGCCGGAATCATACTATTTAGTGGTTCTTTATATTTGATGGCTTTAAAAAATGTTTTTCATTGGGAGTCAGTTAGTTTTCTTGGTCCTATCACTCCGGTGGGAGGTTTATTTTTTATTTTAGGATGGTTAAGTTTGTTGTTGGCTGCTGTGAAAGATAAATAAATGATAGACTTTGAAATAGGTGAGTTAGATCATCAAACTTTGTTTGTTGAGGTCATATTGCCTTTAGCAATTCCTAAAACTTATACTTATCGAGTGCCTGCCCACCTTAATTCTTATGCCCAGCAGGACCGAAGGGCGGTTGTACAATTTGGTAAAAGCAAAATTTATACAGCAATCATCTATAAGGTTTCTAAACTAGCTCCTGAAAAATATGAAGCTAAATATCTATTGGATATTATAGATGATCAACCGATAGTTTCGGAAACGCAAATAAAATTTTGGCATTGGATTGCTGATTATTACCTCTGTACTTTAGGTGAGGTGATGGCTGCGGCATTGCCATCAGCATTAAAACTAGCAAGTGAAACGCGTATAATCTTAAACCTCGAACATGAATTTGATAGAAACCTATTAAATGATAAGGAGTTTCTTATTCTTGACGCGTTAGAACTCAGACACGAGTTGAGTATCAATGAGATCACTAAGATTTTAGCTCAAAAATCAGTTTTCCCGCTATTAAAATCTCTTTTAGAAAAGAAAATTATTTTTATTTCTGAAGAGATCAGTGAAAAATATCAGCCTAAAAGAGTTGCCATTATCCAGTTAAATGATTTTTATGATGATAAGGAAAATCTTAAACAACTTTTTGAAATTTTAGAAAGAGCACCGAAACAATTAGATGCTTTGTTAGCCTACCTCAAACTAAAGAAAGAAAAGACAGAGATTAAAAAATCTGATCTTTTAGAAGCTGCAAGCGTTAGCAGTGGGATAGTTAAAGCGCTAATTGATAAGGATATATTTATTCAAAAGGATAAAGTTATAAGTCGTTTTGCCGAAGGTGATAATTCTATTCCTTCTGATTTTATACTTAACGACCATCAATTAAAAGCACTTAAACAGATTAAAGAATCTTTTATTGATAAAAGCGTAACCCTTTTACATGGCATCACCTCATCGGGTAAAACCCAAATCTACATTAGCCTCATTGAAGAATATTTAGAAAAAGGGCAGCAAGCGCTTTATCTTTTACCAGAAATTGCGTTAACAGGTCAAATGATTGAAAGACTTCAGGTTTATTTTGGTAATCAAATTATCGTTTATCATAGTAAGTTTAATGATAATGAAAGGGCAGAAATTTGGCAGAAAGTATTAAATAATGAAGTTAAAATTGTTCTTGGAGCAAGGTCTTCTATATTCCTTCCTTTTTCTGATTTGGGATTAATCATAGTTGATGAAGAGCATGAGGCAAGTTTTAAGCAATATGATCCTGCACCTCGGTACAATGCCCGTGACGCTGCGATTGTTTTAGGATCATTAACTAACGCCAAATTACTTTTAGGGTCAGCCACGCCAGCTTTAGAGACTTACTACAATGCTTTAAATGGTAAATATGGTTTGGTAAAGCTAACAATCAGATATGGAGGAGTGAAAATGCCTGATATTGAAGTGATCAGTATTTCGGAAGAAAGAAGCAGAAAGTTAATAAAGGAGAATTTCACAAGTGTACTGCTTCAACAGATTCAAGAGAAATTAGACAAAAAAGAGCAAGTGATACTTTTTCAAAATAGAAGAGGTTATGTCCCCGTTTTAATTTGTAAAACTTGTGGTAATACTCCAAAATGTATCAATTGTGATGTGAGTTTGACTTACCATAAAGCTTCAGGGAAATTGCACTGTCATTATTGTGGCTATAAAGAAGAAAATATTACAGAATGTCCAGCATGTGGCTCTAAGCATATTGAATACAAAGGTTTAGGTACCGAAAAAGTGGAGGATGATTTAAAAGTGATTTTGCCAGAAGCGAAAATCGCAAGATTAGATTATGATACCACCAGAAATAAAAATGCACATTCCATTATTTTAAATGATTTTGAAGATAAGAAGATTGATATTTTAGTGGGCACTCAAATGGTAGCTAAAGGTCTTGATTTTGATAATGTCACTTTAATTGGAATTATTAATGCTGATAGTATTATTCAATTTCCTGATTTTAGAGCTTATGAAAGAAGTTTTCAGATGCTATCTCAAGTAGCTGGAAGAGCAGGTAGAAGAAGTAAACAAGGGAAAGTAATTATCCAAACTTATGACGTAAAACATAGAATTATTAAGCAGATTGTGGATAATGATTATGAGGGCATGTATCGTGAAGAAATGATCGAACGAAAACAATTTAAATATCCTCCTTATCACAAAATAATTCATATTGATTTAAAGCACAAAGATTTAGGAAAGCTATTATTGATGGCTGATAATTTCGGGAAGCTTTTGAGACATCATTTAGGAGAGATGGTTTTAGGTCCTCAATCACCTTTAATAGGAAGAATCAGAAATTATTATATCCAAACTATCATCATTAAAATGGATTGGAAAAACCAATCGGTTACAAAAATTAAGAGTTTAATTAAAGAAAAAATAGCAGATTTTGAATCAGATAAAATAAATAAAGGAATATTTGTTCAAGTAGATGTTGATCCGTATTAAACCTAGTTCCTGCCAAAACTATATTGCAAACTTAATAAACCTATTGGCCTAGTTGCGAACTCCCATCTTCTGTAATGATTTAAAGAATAAAGATTATTATTTTGACCTGATTTCACTTCCTTATCATCGCTATAATAAAAATCAATTCCAGATTCGATGCTTAAACTTAAAACAGGAATAATATTGAATTTTAAACCTACAAAAGGATAAACTAAAGCTCCGTTTTTTTCTACGTTGGCGTTATATAGAAAGTCACTATTGTTTGAATCCTTTGATGTTCCCTCAAAATTTACTTTTTTAAATCCTAAATCTAAGCCATAAAAAGGCTGTAGTTTGCTATAAATCACACTACGTTCGAAACCAAATTTTATATCTAATGATTTATACTTTCCGGTTATAATTTCACAAGTTTCACACTCATTTTTAAAGCTAAAATCTTTATTATTATAAGTATAAACCTGAAATCTATAGCTAATTTGATTGTCGTTAGCTTTAAAGATAAATCCTTTACTAGGTTCTAAATAATATTTTGATTTCCCTTTTACCTCGTTTAATATTTTTGGAAATTCTTCGACAGACAATAATTTTACACCAAAAGAGTAGTCATAGCTAGATTGTGCTTTGGTAGAAAATGAAAATAGCAGACAAAAGAAAATAATAAAGGACGTAATTTTCATCTCATAAAAATAGAGCTTATTTTCTTCATCTCTGCAAAATAATACAAACTCTATAAATTTAAATTTTGTAATTTAATGATGTAAATATGGTTTAGCATGAACAATATAAAATGAACCAAATTATTTCTTGATATTTTTTGTGTCACTTATAAACTATTAAAATCCATATTATTTAATATTAAAGAGAAAAAGGCTGATTTTCAGCTTAGAATAAATTAATTAATCCTAAACTTAATAAAGAAGCTTAAGTTTCGGTTTGAGATTCTATTTTTGCTGAGCATGGCATATAAGTTTGTAGATAATTATCGCGAAAAAGGAGCTAGGAAAAAGCTTGTTGAAGACTTAAAGAAAAGAGGGATAAGCGATGAAAAAGTTTTAGCAGCTATTGGTAAAGTTAAAAGACATTACTTTTTTGATGAAACTTTTTGGGTACAAGCCTATTTGGATAAAGCTTTTCCTATTGGTGCCGGACAAACGATCTCCAACCCTTATACTGTTGCTTATCAAAGCGAACTTCTTCACATTAAAAAAGGAGATAAAGTTCTCGAAATTGGTACGGGCTGCGGTTATCAAACTTGTGTACTATTAGAGTTAGGAGCAAAAGTCTATACTATTGAGCGCCAAGTAAAATTATACGATCGCACCATACAGGTTTTACCTCATATTGGCTATAAAGCTGAATTTTTTTTAGGTGATGGCTCTAAAGGAATTGCTGAGTATGCACCTTACGATAAAATCATTGTCACCGCTGGCGCACCTTTGGTCCCTCAAATACTTTTAAGACAGTTAAAAATAGGAGGGATTTTAGTGATCCCAGTAGGAGACGAGAAAGAGCAGAAAATGGTAACGGTTATTCGCGTAAGCGAAAATGATTTCGACAAAATTATTTTAGATACGTTCAGATTTGTGCCACTTTTGGGCGATCAGGCTTGGTAGTTTTTATTTAGTTGGCTGGTTAGTTAGTTAGTTAGTTAGTTAGCACTGTTTCAACTAATAAACTATTCAGATAACTATCTTTTCATTGCTGCATCCATCTCTCTTTTTACATCGCGTTCTTTTATAGAATCTCTCTTATCAAAAGCTTTCTTTCCTTGAGCCAGTGCAATTTCCATTTTAGCAAACCCTCTATCACTAATGAATATTTTTAAAGGAACAATGGTCAATCCTTTATCCTCACTTTTAATTAATAATTTCTTTAACTCTTTTTTTGTGAGTAGCAATTTACGATCTCTTTTCGCTTCATGGTTATAGAAAGAACCATGCGAATATTCAGAAACATGAAGATTTCTAACATATAACTCACCATTTATAAAAGTGCAGAAGGCATCGCTAATATTAGCTTTAGCTTCTCGTATAGATTTTATTTCGGTGCCCAAAAGTTTAATTCCCGCAACAAAAGTCTCTAGAATATGATACTCAAAACTTGCTTTTTTATTTCTAATATTTATATCTGATGCCATCTCTTTCTCTTTTATCTTTGCAAAGATAAAATTTTAATAAGCTTTAAACTCGAAATTGAAGGGAGCATTAATTATTAAAAGATCAGTTGAATAAAATAATTCAAAAATTTAGGCACCATATTTTGCAACATATCTATATTTGATCATACACAGGTTAATTTTTTTAAAATGATAAGAAAGTCTTTACAGCTAGGTTTAATATACATTTTGCTTTTCATGAGCTTTACAGCCAGAGCGCAATTTAATAATTATCCAAAAGGAAATTTATTTATCATCGGAGGAGGAGAACGGTCAGCAGAGTTAATTGATGATTTAGTAAAAACAGCAGAAATGCGAAGGAATGATTTTATTGTGGTTTTACCAATGGCAACCAGTATACCTGATTCTGCATTTATAAGTATTTCCCAGCAATTAAATGGTGCATGCTCAAATGATGTGCATAATTTCAAGAATTTAAGGCCAAATGATCCAACTTGGTTAGATTCTATTGGAACGGCAAAAATTATTTACATCCCAGGTGGAGATCAAAATAGATTTATGGATGCTGTGAAAAACACACCAATAATTGATGCCATAAAAAGAGCGTATAAAAATGGGAGCACCATTGCAGGAACAAGTGCTGGGGCTGCTGTAATGAGTAAATATATGATTACCGGAAATCAACTGGTAGGAGATTCTACTTATAGTTCAACATTCAATAAAATCGTTGATAAAAACATCGAATTTAAGGATGGATTAGGACTTTTAGATTCAGTAATTATAGATCAACATTTTGTAAAAAGGAGTAGATATAATCGATTAATCTCCGCATTAAATGTATATCCTAATTATGATTGTATAGGGATTGATGAGTCTACAGCTATTGTGGTTCATCAAAATAGGATAAGAGTGGTAGGTGAGGGGCAAGTTATTAAAATGTCTAAACCAATTAATCTGAGCGTCACTGACAAAGGTTTAATCAAGTTTCAGGATTTAAACTTTAGTATTTTCACTAATGGCGATTCATTTTATTTGAGATGAGTACTTAATATCTAAAAGACAAACCTATAAAGTATGTTGTGGATGAAATTGATTTAAGACCATAATTGAAGCCAATATCTGACTTTAGATTGTGACTAATTTCATAAATTAAACCGCCATTTAAAAAGTATTCAAATAGGTTTTTCTCTGTTTCTCGAGTTAAATAACTCTCTATAAAGAAATTAGTTTTATTCATTAATTGATGTGATGTGGTGGCGGATAATAAATAGTTTAAGTGATATCCAGCCTTACTCTGATTTTCAACAAAATCAGTCTGTATTTGGGTTCCAAATCCCCAACCACTGGGCAGCGTTATAGCAAGTGGTAAAATAATTCCGCCATTTAATTTTTGTGATTGTTTTGGGAAGTTAATAAATGGGATTATTGCCAAAGCAGATTTACCTCCATCATTACCCCATAAGTTTCGCTTAATCCTTAAGCTTATATTTCCAAAACTACTGATGTTTGATGCTGAATTTTTAGTTTTAATATTTGAAGTAACCAAAGGAGAAATAACAAATTGAATATCAACATTATTAGTTAGACCTAACTTTAAATTAATGAAGTTGTAATAATTATCTACAGCTTTAAAATCGTTATAATTTGTTTTTTCTGTTTTAAAAAAATCCGTTTCTAACTGAAAATGTCCTGCATCCACAGTATAAGCACTTTCCGTAATGTCGGGTCTATCGGTTTCAAACCCTCTCATTAAATTTTTACTTGTAGGATTAAAAAGATTGAAATTTGCTTTATAAGAGTCTATTTTTAGCTGACAGCAACCCATAAGAGGACTTAACAGTGAAATGATTAAAAATAGTATTTTGTTCATATCCTAAATGATTGATGATTGAAAATTTAATGCTAAAAATAAATTGCTTCCTATTTAACACTAAGACTTTCGCATTAAGAACCGTTTTTTTGGACATTTGGATAGAAAACTAATTCACTATCAAAACCGGAATTTTAATTTTATGACGAACTGCATCTACTGTTGTGCCTAAAAGCAAATCTTTAAATCCTTTATGTCCGTGTGCACCCATCACTAAAAAATCTAAATTTTCTTCCTTTACTATTTTGCTAATGGCGATTGCGGGGTCTCCATAACCTATTCTATAGGCTATTTTGTACCCTAAATTTTGTAAATCAAATTGGTATTTAATTAAATTTTCTTCGTCTAATTTGGTTTCTTTATCTAAAGTATTATTGCCGTGGTAACGAGCCGCGGCGGTTTCTACAACATGTATAAATGTGTAAATGGCATCTTTGCCTCCTTGCATCAAGGCATTCCTAATAATTTTCTCATCATTTTTAGAGAAATCTGTTGTAATCCCAATATGGTGGTAAGAAATAGATTTTACTTCTGTAAAGTTAGACGCTGATCCATGAGGAACCAATTTTTTATCTTCTTTGGATTTTGAAATCAAAGGATGAACAAAAACATAAATCAATAAAGCTAAACATGCTAATACCAATGGAATAACAATAAAATAAATAGCCCAGTGATTTCCTCCGCCTACTAGCCAACCTTTTATTTCGCCAATAACTAAGGTAATGTTTAGATAAATGATTATTGCCGAACTTATCCAAGCTAAAACTTTTACCCAAGGTTTAATAGCAAATTGTCCCATCAACTTTTTATCAGAATTGAAATGAATCAATGGAATAACAGCAAAACCCAACTGCAAACTTAAAATTACCTGACTTAAAATCAATAAACTTCCTAAACTACCTTCTCCGAAAAATATAATAGTGCACAATGCAGGTATAATAGCTAAAAGTCTAGTAATTAGTCTTCTTAGCCAAGGCTGGATTCTTAAATTTAAATGACCTTCCATAATAATCTGCCCAGCTAGAGTTCCTGTAATTGTTGAACTCTGTCCGGCAGCAATCAATGCGATAGCAAAAAGTGTAGGAGCTGCATTACCAAATAAATTATATAAAAGTTTATGAGCATCTTCTATTTCTGCAACCCCAAAAAAGCCATTTACATGAAAAGCAGCAGCAGCTAAAATTAGAATGGCAGCATTTACAAAAAATGCTAAGTTTAAAGCAATGGTGGTATCAAAAAAATTAAATTTTATAGCTTCTTTTTTTCCTTTATTAGACTGATCGAACTTTCTTGTTTGAACTAAAGAGGAGTGTAGATATAAATTATGCGGCATCACCGTTGCTCCAATAATTCCAATAGCAATATATAATGCACTTCCATCTAATTTACTAGGGATAAGCCCTTTTAAAACATCGCCATAAACAGGCTCAACAATTAACATTTCTACAAAAAAGGAAATGCCAATAATAAAAACCAAAGAGATGATAAATATTTCAATAGATTTCATCCCCCTTTTCATTAATAGTAAAAGAAGTAGCGTATCAAAAACTGTGATACTTACACCCCAAATTAACGGTAAGCCAAAAAGAAGGTTTAAACCAATTGCCATACCAACAATTTCTGCTAAGTCGCATGCCGCAATGGCAATTTCTGCTAAAATCCATAAAGGATAATTTGCCCATTTAGGATAGGCATTTTTAGATGCTTGGGCTAAATCTAGTCCCCTAACAATTCCTAATCTCGCACTTAAAGACTGTAATAGTAAGGCAATTAGGTTAGACATGAGTAAAACCCAAATTAGTTTATAGCCAAACTGAGAACCACCTGCTATGTCGGTTGCCCAATTTCCTGGGTCCATATAACCCACACTCACTAAATAAGCTGGACCCAAGAACGCAAAAATCCTTTTCCAACCTTTTCTTTTGTTGATATCAATTGAGGAATGTACTTCGCCTAAACTATTTTTTAAATCTTGGTTCATAAAGCAATCAATAAGTTCTTGGCAACTTCTCTGCTAATCATTTGTTGGTTTTTTTTTATTTTTACCATTACGGAACTATCAAATTTTACAATTTCTGCTATGCTTAAGGTTTCGCCGAGGATTAATCCTGTTTTTTCTAAATATTTTAAAAAATCTGCCGAATGTTCTCTAACGCCACTAATCACACCCGAATCGCCCACTTTGAGTTTAGAAACAGGGATTAACTCTTGTGATCTAATGACGCCATCTTTATCAGGAATAGGGTCGCCATGAGGGTCTCTTTTTGGAAAATCTAGAAATGCTTCCAGTCTATTAATTAAGGTTTCTGAATTAATATGTTCTAGTTCTTCGGCAATATCATGTACTTCATCCCATTTGAAATTCAGCTTATCAACCAAAAAAACTTCCCAAAGTCTATGTTTTCTAACAATGGTTATAGCCTTTTTTTGACCAAAGTCTGTTAAAGAAACACCTTGGTATTTTTCATAGTTAATTAATTCTTTCTCAGCAAGTTTTTTTAGCATATCGGTTACAGAAGCTGCCCTTGTATTCAAAGCTTCTGATATGGCATTGGTACCCACATTTTCATTTACAGGATAGTTTAAATGAAAAATTGCCTTTAAATAATTCTCTTCAGTAAAAGATAAATTCATAAAAATAGTTATTAATACAAATCTAACATTATTTTTAGATTAATCTAAAAAACAATGCTAAAGAATATATTAAAATTAATGACTGTATTTTTAAAATTTAATTTGGTATGTGCGGAATAAATATAAATTTGTAGGATAATTAGCTAAATATGGAACTCGATAAAATTGATTTTAACATTTTAAAAATCCTGCAAGAAAATGGTAGAATCACTAATTTACAACTTTCGCAATATATTGGTCTATCTCCTGCACCTACATTAGAGCGTGTTAGAAAGTTAGAAAATTCGGGATATATTAAAAGTTATCATGCTTTGGTTGATGAAGAAAAATTAGGCTTAGGAATTAAAACTTTTATTCAGGTTTCCTTAGATTTTCATCAGCAAGATACCATTCAAACGTTTTTAGACGAGATAAAAGAAATAAAGGAAATTACCGAGTGTCATCATGTTACGGGGCAATGTGATTTCTTATTGAAAGCTTACGTGAAGGATATCAAAACCTATGAACAATTGATTATGCAAAAAATTAGTCGAATTACAGTGGTGAAAACTTTTCATACCATGATGATTATGAGTACCAGCAAAAAGGAACCTATAATTCCTTTGGAATATTAAATTTGCCAATCGATTTCTTTTTTACCTAGCTTCTTTAAAATCTCATTTGTCTTTGAAAAAGGTTTAGAGCCAAAAAATCCCGAATATGCAGAAAACGGAGAAGGATGTGGAGATTTTATAACACAATGTTTATTTAAATCAATCAGTTCTTCTTTTGCTTGCGCAAACTTCCCCCATAAAATGAATATCAGATTTTCTTTTTTTTCTGATAATATTTTGATGACTTCGTCTGTGAATATTTCCCAGCCTTGGTTTTGATGCGATCCAGCTTTTCCGGCACTTACCGTTAAGCTAGCATTGAGTAATAGGACACCTTGTTTCGCCCAAGAACTTAAGTCTCCATCATTTGGGATTTTAAATCCTTCTATATCACTAACCAATTCCTTGAAAATATTTTGTAAAGAAGGGGGTTGTTTAACTCCTTTCTGAACAGAAAATGAAAGCCCGTGAGCCTGATTTGCTCCATGATAAGGATCTTGACCTAAGATGACCACTTTAACTTCCCCAAATGGAGTGAGTTCAAAAGCTTTGAAGATATCTTCACCTTTTGGATAAACAATTTCACCTTTTTTCTTTTCCTCCATTAGAAATTCCTTGAGCGATTTCATGTAATCTTTCTCAAATTCATCATTTAAATGTATTAACCACGAAGATTCAAGTTTAACAGACATATTTTTCTCGCTATTTATTGATTTAAAGCTTAAATAAATGGATATTTGCAGCCACTAAAATAATACAATAAATACGCCGATATGCCAAATTTTATAAGAATCATTATTGCTGCTTTGTTTTTAGGTGCTGCTGTAACCCTAATTGTTTTCTCTTTTTGGGGATGGGGAATATTGTTGATCTTTATAGCGCTAATCGTATTCGTTACTTTCATTTTTAACGAAAGAATGTTATTGGCTCAGTGGCATTTGCGAAAAGAGAAGATGGAAAAAGCCCAAGACGCTTTAGCTGGAATTAAGAATTACGAAAAGGAATTATACAAAGGGCAGTGGGGTTATTATCAACTACTATTGGGAATTCTCGAATCCAGAAAATCTCCTATGAAATCTGAAAAGTTTTTCAAAAAAGCTTTAAGTTTTGGTTTAACGATGGATCATAATATTGCCTTAGCGAATTTAAGCTTAGCAGGAGTGGAGATGGGGAAAAGAAATAAAAGAGAGGCACAGCGCTTGTTAAAAGAAGCAGAAAAAGCAGATAAAAATAAACTATTGGCTGAGCAGATTAAAATGATGAAAGGTCAAATGAGTATGTTAGATAGATCACAACAAGTACGCGGCGGAAAAGGTAGTTACAGACAATATTAGTGAATTGGGCTTTTGGCTCAATAATCCATAGTAAAAAAAGGAAGTATATAATTTAAATATGCTTCCCTTTTTATTTTTCGCTTAAATGATCTTCACCAGCATCATCCTGAATACTTCTTTTGCTGATGATATCACCATCATCTTCCCAAATTCTGCTAAAGAAGGTTTTTTCGCTTTGAATTCGTTTTACTAATGATTGTACAAAGGAAAGGTCAAATTCGCTTTTGTCTAATTTAATCAGATACTCCTGATCGTTAATTTCTAAAACTGAGTTTCTCATTTCATTTTTTTATTTCAATTTTCTAATGTCAATAATCTTACCAAGACTATTCGACGATTACTAAATTAAAAAAGGCTGGTCAATTAGATGTTAACCAGCCTTTAAGCTTTTATTAAGTTTAGGGAATTAGTTATTAACTAAACCAATTCATCACTTCCTCTTTCTGAGGCATCGTTATATCCAGTTTCATTTTCTTACGCATCCCACCTAAATCATTAAATACTTTATTTGGGTTTGTGGCTTTTAATTCTTCTGGTGTATTAAAGCCCATTTTTCTGATGACTGGAACCCATTCAGCAGGAATTCCCATGGCGATAAAATCATCATCCGTATAAACTTTAGTTTTCTTTTCTGGTCGCATTTGAGGGAAGAATAACACTTCCTGAATACTCTGTTGGCCAGTCATCATCATCACAAAACGGTCAATTCCAATTCCTAAACCCGATGTTGGGGGCATTCCGTACTCCAAAGCTCTGATGAAATCATCGTCCATTGCCATGGCTTCATCATCTCCACGAGCAGCTAATTTTGATTGCTCTTCAAAACGCTCTTTTTGATCAATGGCATCGTTCAATTCAGAATAAGCATTTGCAATCTCTTTTCCATTTACAAAAAGTTCAAATCGCTCAACCAAACCTTCTTTGCTACGGTGTTTTTTAGCTAAAGGAGTCATTTCAATTGGGTAATCCGTAATGTAAGTGGGTTGAATTAGGTGCTCTTCAACTTTTTCGCTAAAAATCTCATCTACTAATTTCCCTTTACCCATCGAATCATTTACCTGGATGCCCATTTCTTTACAAGTAGCTCGTAGACCTGCTTCATCCATTGCAGAAACATCTATACCAGTATATTTCAAAATAGAATCATACATAGATAATTTCTCATACGGTCCTGCAAAATCAATTTCATGCTCACCCACTTTTACAGTAGTTTTTCCATGAACAGCAACCGTCACTTTCTCTAAACATTCCTCCACCATCGCCATCATCCAGATATAATCTTTATAGGCCACATAGATTTCCATCGATGTAAACTCAGGATTATGTGTACGGTCCATTCCCTCGTTACGGAACATTTTTCCAAACTCATAAACACCATCAAAACCAGCCACAATTAATCTTTTCAAGTACAGCTCATTGGCAATACGTAAGAAAAGCGGCATGTCTAATGTGTTGTGGTAAGTATTGAACGGACGAGCTGCTGCACCACCATGTACAGATTGAAGAATAGGAGTTTCTACTTCCATCCAACCTTGATCATCGAAGTAATTGCGCATGGTGCTAATCACTTTTGAGCGGATTTTAAATATTTCTTTAAACTCTGGGTTCACCGTTAAATCCACATATCGCATTCGGTATCTCATTTCAGGATCGGTAAAACCATCGTAAATATTTCCCTCTTCATCACGCTTCACAATCGGAAGCGGTTTCAAAGATTTAGAAAGCACCTTAAATTCAGATACATGGATAGAAATTTCGCCAGTTTGTGTGGTAAAAACATAACCTTTTACGCCTATAAAATCGCCAATATCCAATAGTTTCTTAAAAACCGTATTGTACAAAGTTTTATCTTCATCTGGGCAAACATCATCTCTGCGTATATAAGCTTGAATACGTCCAGTGGAGTCCTGCAATTCAACAAAAGAAGCATTTCCCATAATTCTACGAGTCATAATTCTTCCAGCTAAACTGATCGTTTTATAAGCCGTTTTATCTTTTTCGTAATTCGCTAAAATATCAGCTGCATTCGCATTGATATCAAATGCTTCGGCAGGATAGGGGTTAATCCCTAATTTTCTTAACTCGTTTAAAGACTCGCGTCTTTGAATTTCTTGTTCTGAAAGTCCACTCATTCTATTCTAAAAATTTGGGCAAAAATAAGGTTTTATATCCACCTGTTAAAGAAATAATATTTTAGATTATTTGTTTAAGATAATTTATTTAGGTGTTCGAGCGGGCTTTACATTATATCTTTATTCCTATGAAAAATAGGAATAAAGGATGCCATTTCAATCCCTAACGCATCACAGCTATTACTACATTCTTTTTTTTGATCAAGTTTGAGATAGAGCTATTTATCCATCATCAAACCACCAACATTTAAGACAATACCTAGTGTAAAAACTGAATTTCCAGCCGTTAAAAAATCTCTGTTCTTTAACCCAAAATTACTGCCACTGGTATATTGTAGTTGTAGATTCTGATTTAATTTTAATCGGGTGAAAAAAACCGGTTCAATAAAAATATTATCCTCTAATGGTTGGTTAAGATTATTACGCTCAAAACTCGTCATCTTTATATGACTTATTCTAATGACTGTTCCATAATTTAAAGGATATACTTTGCCAAAAAGCTTTAATGATTTACTTTCTTTATTACTATAATTTGCCTGAACAAAAAACTTATTGAATTTCACTGTTTGAATATCAGATATGAAAGTTCCATCATTGCTAAAAGTTCTGTAAACCCGATCAGTATTGCCTTTTCCTAAACCCGTATAAAACTCCAAAATTCGGCTTTTATCTGTTCCAAAGGTGATGAAATAGCCTACACCAACTTCGACTAAATCTTGTCTAAAGTCCTTTTTATTTTTTTTCTGATTAATAAATGAACCATTGAAAAGTATACCAACATGGTCTGATGCAGCAAAAGCGGTGTTCATATTTACATTTCCTTTCAAAGAAACATGTCCTGATGCATGAACTTCGCCTTTTTTACTCAACATAGGGCTGTTGGGTACATTTGGCATATATACTGATGAACAGGAAGATAAAGCAATAGAAGATATAAAAAGAAGGAATAAACTTTTGCGCATAGACTAATTAGAAAATACTTTAACGTTTAAGATCTTACATTAAGTGTTTTTAGGGAAAAGGATTTTAAGTTTTATAGCTTTTTAGCCCATTAATTCTTTCATCAAATGGTCTAAATCTGCTTTTAATAAAGCATAATTTTCTTCTAAAGTAGCTATTCTTAGCTCTAATTCTGATACTGATTTTCTGGCTGGCTCTTCAGGCATTTCGTCATCGTTGATGTTGGGTTCACCAGCTAAAAGATGCGTAAATCTGGCTTCCTTTTGACCAGTTCTTTTCGGTAACTGAATTAGAAATGAAGGTTCGAAATTTATTAATTCATCAACCACCCGCTGCACATTTTCTAAAGATTCAAACTCATATAAGCGTCCGGAATTGGTATTCAATTCACCTAAAGTTTGTGGACCTCTTAGTAAAAGCAAACAAATAATTGTTAATTGAGCTGGAACTAAAGGAAATACTAAAGCTAAATTGTGTTTGTATTTAACAACTCTGCTTCCACCGCCTGTTGCAGTAGAAATCAAGCCTTTCCTTTTTAAGCTATCTAAAGTTAAGACTACAGTTTCCTCATCATAATTAACCATCGGCTTTCTTGAACTTTTTTGATTGCAAGCAGTTGTTAAACTATTCAAAGTCATCGGATAATAATCAGGCGTGGTTCTACTTTTTTCAATTAGAGATCCCAATACTCTGATTTCTTCTGTACTCAATAATGGTAATTTAGTTGCTTCCATTCTTTTTAGCTTGATACTTAAATAAAATTTGAGAAATAGGGCTCATCATTAACCCTGAGAAAGCAAATAAAATGAATGCAATTCTTAAATCAAAGGCATGAGAAATGTAGCCGATTAACGGAGGTCCAACTAACATTCCAAATATGGAATAAGTAGCAACAATTGAAATACCCATTCCTGCTGAGTATTTTTCTGATTTGCCTGCTAAACTTAAGGTCATTGGGAACATAGAGGCCGTTCCAATGCCAGTCATTGCAAAGCCGATAATAGCTACCCAAAATATAGGAAAAACAATAGATATTAATATTCCTGAAATAATTAATCCAGAGCTTAAAAGATAGTTGGCCGCATATCCAATTTTCGCAATGATATAATCTGAAGTAAACCTAGATATGGACATGAATATCACAAATGTTAAATATCCATAAGTAAATATGGGTGTTTTTAAAACCTCTTTAAAGTAAATGCCGCTCCAATCATACATTCCGCCTTCGCATATGGCAGCAAAAAAAGCTAACAGACCTAAACAAAGAATATATGGATCTGGTTTGCCTAAAATTATTTTATTCCCCGACGTTGCTTTATCATTTTTTAGAACGTGTGGGAATGAAAGAAAAGACATCAAGAGACTGAAAATTCCCACCATAATAAGGTGGAAATGGATGGAAACTTCTTCAGCTAATAGAATAGAAGTAAGGCCGGTACCAAAAATTCCACCAACACTCCATAAACCATGGAAACTTCCAATTATTGGTTTAGTAATTGATTTTTGAAGATTAACAGATTGCGTATTGATTGCAATATTTGATATCCGCATGGCAAATGCAAAGAAAAATAGAGAAATTCCCAACACATAAATATTTCCTGCAAGACCAATTCCAATTAAAGAGACAGCTTGCACAACAATAGAACCCAGCATGGGTGTTCGAGTGTTAAATTTTGAAATTAGGATACCAGAAAATGGAAGACCTAATAATGAACTAATAGGAAGGACTAATAATAAGGACCCTAACTCAGCATCGTTTAAATTTAAAGATGCTTTAATGGTAGGTATTCTAGATGCCCAAGAAGCAAATAAAAATCCCGACAAGAAAAAGAAAACCTTAAGATAAATACGTTTTTTATTAAAAGATTCCATAGCAGACTAAAGCGCAAATATCTCTTTTTGAATTCTATTTCTATTAAAAAATGAAAATTATTCAGTTTCTAACATACCCAAGTACATTTCTTCAATAGCTGGAGCATATTTTTTCTCAATTACTTTTCTTTTAGGTTTCATAGTAGGGGTGATATCTCCTTCCTCTATAGTAAACGGATTCCTTTTGATGATGAAGCTTTTAATTCGCTCAAATTTCGCCAATTCAGAAGAAAATTTTCTAATATCTTGACTGATCCAATCCACAATTTGCTCATCGTCAATAAAAGTATCTGGTAAATCAAAGAAACAATCTTTTAACCCGAAAATTTCCTGCATAGTTTCCCTATTAGGTGTGACAATGGCAGTAACATATTCCTTTTTATCTCCAATCAGGAAAACGCCTTCAATTTTAGGACTTTTAAGATAAGTGTTTTCAACTGGTGTTGGATAAATATTTTTACCGTATGCATTCACTAACATATTCTTAATTCTATCCGTAATTTGAAGATTTCCTTTGTAAAAGCGACCTATATCACCTGTATGAAACCAGCCATTTTGATCAATTACCTCAGCAGTTTCTTCTGGTTTATTCCAATATCCTTTCATTACGCAATGCCCACGAACACAAATTTCGCCTTCATCACTAATAAATTCTTCTTTAAAAGTAGCATGTGTTTGAACAGAGATGAAATTTTTAGTTTCGACATCCTGAATTCCAATCTCGATTCCAGGGATCACTCGGCCAACGGTGCCGTAAACCTGACGATGATATTCAGTTACAGACATCACCGGAGAAGTCTCAGTTAATCCGAATCCTTCCAAAATTTTGATACCCAAGTTTCCGAAAAACTCACCTACATTTTTAGGTAAAGCGGCACCGCCAGAAATCATAAATTTTAATCTTCCACCAGTTTTTTCTTTTATTTTACTAAAAACTAATTTCTCTGCAATAGCATGTTTAACGGAAATTAATAATCCAGGCGATCTTCCAGCTTCTTTAATTTCTCGATGTTTTTGACCAGTATCTAAAGCCCATAAAAATATTTTAGCTTTGGTCCCACCAGCGGAAGTACCTCCTTTAATTGCTTTATCATGAATTTTCTCTAACAAACGAGGAACACATGACATTACGGTAGGTTTTACTTCACCCATATTCTTGGCTAATAACTCTAAACTTTGTGCAAAAGCTATTTTGCACCCTTTAGCACAACAAACATGGTAAGTTGCGGTTCGTTCGAAAACGTGAGATAGAGGTAAAAAGGACAAGAAAGTTTCATTCTCGTCAATTACTGGAATTTGCTCTAAGCAAACTTTAACATTTTCAACAAAATTTGAATGCGTCAACATCACACCTTTTGGTGTGCCAGTAGTTCCGGAGGTATAGATTAATGCAGAGATATCTGAAGGAATAACTTCGATTCTTCTCTGATCAATGGTTTTTTGATACTCTGATAACTTTAATTTCCCTTCTTCTATAATTCGATTTAAACTAACAATACCGGTATTTAAGTCTATCTTTTCTGTAATTTTTTCAAAGTCATCAAAAACAGGGATAATTCTAATTAACGCGGGACATTGATCAGCTATTTTAATAATTTTCTTTAATAAGAAAGGACTTCCTACTAAAATGGTTTTGACACCGGAATCATTTAAGATATATTCTATTTCATTTTCGGAAAGCGTTGGGTAAATAGATGTGTTGATTGCTCCAATCTGTTGTAAAGCTTGATCATAATAAACATATTCTGGGCAATTTTCTAGGATAAAACCCAAACGATCACCTTTCTTAATTCCAATCTCTAAAAAATAAGAAGAAATAGCATCGGCGAAAGCCAAAGTATCTTTAAAACTGGTTTCTTCCCATTTATCTTTAACTTTTCTGATTAAGAAAGTGTCGTTTTCAGAATGTATATTTTTAACAACATTTCTCAGTAATTGAGGAATAGTAGTGTTTTTATCAATTAACTCCATGCTTTAAGATTAGCGTTTGTTTATTTTGGTTATTAAAACAATAATAGGTTTATTTTTAAAAATACAAAAAGGGTATCTGATTTCAGATACCCTTCATAAAAATTTTACAGATGTTATTAAACGGAGAAACTTTCTCCACATCCGCAAGTTCTTGAAGCATTTGGATTAATAAAATTAAAACCTTTGCCATTCAAACCATCAGAAAAATCTAGCTCTGTGCCGGCTAAGTAAAGGAAAGATTTCATATCGAGGACAATTTTCAATCCTTTATCTTCGAAATCCTGATCGCCTTTTTGGGTTTCATTATCGAAATCCATATTATAAGATAAGCCCGAGCAGCCGCCACCTTTTACGGAGACACGCAGGAAGTAAGATTCATCTAAGCCTGTATCTCTCATCAGCTCTTCTATCTTATCTTTTGCTTTATCTGTTATTGTTACCATTTTCTTAAGTATTGAGATTTGCGTATTGGGTACAGCGTCAAATGCTTATCGCATTACGAAATACTAATATCGCAATACAGTTAATGATGTGTTTTTTCTAATACAATTGCTTCCATTCCGTTTTTTACACGGTAGTCGTTGATTGCAGATTTAATTGCGTCTTCTGCTAAAACAGAACAATGGATTTTTACTGGAGGCAATGCTAACTCTTCGACAATATCCATATTGTCAATAGTTAAAGCATCATCAATAGATTTTCCTTTTAACCATTCTGTTGCCAAAGATGAAGAAGCAATTGCCGATCCACATCCAAAAGTTTTGAATTTAGCATCAGTGATTACATTGTTTTCATCTACTTCGATTTGCAAACGCATTACGTCACCACACTCTGGTGCACCAACTAAACCTGTTCCAACACTTTTCTTTGATTTATCAAGTGTTCCAACGTTTCTTGGATTACTGTAATGATCAATTACTTTATCTGAATATGCCATGTCTTTATTAATTAGTTAATTTGAATATTAGTCAATTTGAAAATGACTTTTAAATTTAATTTATAAACGATTTTATTCAATTGTCAAATTTTCAAATTGACAAATTGTGTAATCGATTTAATGTTCTGCCCACTCAATAGAATCTAAATCGATTCCTTCTTTAAACATTTCCCATAAAGGAGAAAGTTCTCTTAGATGATTAACCGCTTGTTTAGTTTTTTCAATCGCAAAATCAACTTCTTCTTCTGTGGAGAATCTGCCCAGTCCGAAACGAATAGATGAATGCGCTAAATCATCAGACAAACCTAAACTCTTTAAAACATAAGATGGTTCTAAAGATGCTGAAGTACAAGCAGATCCTGAAGAAACGGCCATATCTTTCATGGACATCATTAATCCTTCACCTTCTACATACTTGAAAGATATATTTGCTGTATGCGGTAATCTATGTGATCTATTTCCATTTACATAGGATTCTTCTAAAACAGTTAAGTTACTTTCTAATTTGTCTCTCAAGGCGGATAATCTCTTAGCTTCTTCTTCCATCTCATTGTAGCAAAGCTCACAAGCCTTACCTAAACCAACAATTCCAGTAACATTTAAAGTTCCAGAACGCATTCCACGTTCGTGGCCGCCACCATCCATTTGTGAAGTCACCTTTACTCTTGGATTTTTTCTTCTTACATATAATGCACCAACTCCTTTTGGTCCATACATTTTATGAGCAGAAAGTGCCAATAAATCAATTCCATCTGCATCAACGTTGACTGGTATTTTACCTACAGCTTGAACGGCGTCTGTGAAATATAAAGCCCCATGCTTGTGAGCAATAGCTGAAATTTCTTTTACGGGTTGAATAACACCAATTTCATTATTTGCATACATGATAGCTACCAAAATGGTTTGATCAGTCATTGCAGCTTCTAACTTATTTAAGTCTACTAATCCGTCAGACTCAACATCGAGATAAGTAATATTTGCACCTAATTTTTCTAAATGCTTACAAGCGTCTAACACTGCTTTATGCTCTGTAGTTAAGGTAATGATGTGATTGCCTTTTTCCTTATACATTTCATACACGCCTTTTAAAGCTAAATTATCAGATTCAGTTGCTCCGGAAGTGAAAATAATTTCTTTTTCTGATGCACCAATTAATTTAGCTACTTGCTCACGGGCGTAATCAACACCTTCTTCTGCTGCCCAACCAAATGGGTGATTTCTACTTGCTGCGTTTCCGAATTTTTCTGTGAAATAAGGCAACATTGCCTCTAAGACTCTAGGGTCCATGGGTGTGGTTGCGTTATTATCTAAGTATATTGGAGTTTTTAACATCTTATTTAGAATTGTTTTAATTATAAGTACAAATATACAAAAAATGTTTTGCAGCACTCATAGAATATATCTATTAAGGTATAGGTTTATTGGTCATTAAAATGCAATTTTGAGTATGATGAATAAGATTGAACATATAGGGATTGCAGTTAAGGATTTACAAATGGCTTCAGAAATTTACAGCAAATTGCTTGGCGTCAGTAGTTATAAAAAAGAAGAAGTTAAAAGTGAACAAGTAATAACAGAATTTTTTAAGATAGGAGATTCTAAAATTGAGCTTTTAGCTTCTTTGAATCAAGGAAGTGCAATTGCGAAATTCATAGAAAAGAGAGGGGAAGGTATTCATCACATCGCATTTCATGTGGAGGATATTTATGCTGAAATGCAGCGTTTAACCAATGAAGGTTTCATTTTATTAAATGATAAACCAAAGGTGGGAGCAGATAATAAGTTAATTTGTTTTATGCATCCTAAATCAGCAAATGGCGTTTTGGTGGAACTATGTCAGGATATTTAAATTGATAATCATTAATTCCATAAGGATTAAAGGCCTTTATTAGAAAAATCAGAAAATCAATTAGATAATGAAATTATCAATACAATCGATTAAACAATTATCAAATAAAATCAGATTTGTTTGTATTAATTTATTTTTTTACTCATATTTGCACTTCTCAAAATTTGGGACTGAAAGGAAAGAATAACATGAAAAAAGATTTGCATCCATCGAATTATAGATTAGTAGTTTTCAAAGACATGTCTAACGAATATGCTTTTATGACTAAGTCTTGTATCACTACAAACGAAACGGTTAAGTGGGAAGACGGAAATGAGTATCCATTGGTAAAATTGGAAATTTCTCACACATCTCACCCTTTTTATACGGGTAAGATGAAGTTAGTAGATACAGCAGGTCGTATTGACAAATTTAAAACGCGTTACGCAAAAAAATAATTTCGATTTATTGATAATATTTGAAAGTCCTGGCTTGTTAGTCGGGACTTTTTTTGTTTTTTTGTAGCATGACAATCATTTTTTTTGATGATCAATCCCGGGAATCACTTTTCCCGCTAACTTTTACTCGTCCTGTAGCTGATCTCAGGATAGGTATTTTAAAAATTTCAGAAAAATGGTTAAAGCATTTTGATGGAAATATATCCTATTTAACCGCTGGATACCTTCAAAAAAAATTTCCTTATCAATTCTCTGATGATAATCTTTTTATAAACGGATCAGTTTGTCCTTCATTAGAAATATTAACTGCAATTAAGGGACTAAAAGATGGAGAAGCCTTATTAAAGGATCATATCTACTTAGCTGCAAAATCTAAACAATCTCAAAAAGCAGAAGATTTTGAAAATTTTAAGTACATAGACTTTAATGGTGAAATTAACCAGGTAATTTATCCTGAAGATTTATTCAAGTTTAACGATAGAGAAATACGAGCCGACTTTAAATTACTTACAAAAGGCAGAACATCAGCGAAGCTTAGTAAAACAAACACTATTATAGGGGATGACATTTTTGTAGAAGAAGAGGTTTATGCAGAATGTTGTAGTTTTAATACGCATAACGGCCCAATTTATTTGGGTAAAAATTCTCAGGTATGGGAAGGTACTCATATTAGAGGTGCCTTAGCACTTTGCAATGATTCTCAAATTAAAATGGGTTCTAAAATTTATGGAGCAACTACAATTGGGCCTAATTCAAGGGTTGGTGGTGAAATAAACAATGCAGTTATCTACGGTAACTCTTCCAAAGGACATGAAGGTTATTTGGGGAATTCAGTTTTAGGCGAATGGTGTAATATAGGCGCCGATTCTAATAACTCTAATCTAAAGAATAATTATGCAGAAGTAAAACTTTGGGATTATCAATCAGAGAAATTTAGAAAAACTGGATTGCAATTTTGTGGCTTAATTATGGCTGATCATGCTAAATGTGGAATTAATACGATGTTTAACACAGGGACTGTGGTAGGCGTAAGTGCAAATGTTTTTGGTTCTGGATTTCCAAGAAACTTTATAGCTGATTTTGCTTGGGGTGGTGCTCATGGTTTTGAAGTATATGCACTAAACAAAATGTTTGAGACTACTCAAAAAGTATTTGAAAGAAGAAATACAGTATTTGATGATACCGAGAAGGAGATATTAATAGAAATATTCAACCAAACCGATAAATACAGAAGATTTTAGAAATTATGAGAAAGAAGATTGTAGCAGGAAACTGGAAAATGAACAAAAATTATACTGAGGGAATGAGCTTGTTTTCTGAAGTACTCAATATGGTAAAAGACGAGGTGATGGGTAATCAGCAAGTGGTTGTATGTGCACCTTTTGTTCATTTGCATAGTTTAACTGCTTTGGGAAAAGGTCATTCGCAAGTGAGTGTAGGAGCACAAAATGTTCATCAGGAAGAATCTGGAGCTTATACAGGTGAGATTTCTGCATCCATGCTAAAATCATTAGATGTTGAATACGTAATTTTAGGCCATTCGGAAAGAAGACAGTATTTTGGTGAAACAAATGAACTTTTGGCTAAGAAAACCGACATTACTTTAAAACATGGATTGAAACCAATTTTTTGTATTGGTGAGACTTTAACAGAAAGAGAAAGTGGTCAATATTTTAATATAGTTAAATCTCAACTAGTTGAAGGCACATTCCACTTATCAGCTGCTGAATTCTCTAAATTGGTGATTGCTTATGAGCCAGTTTGGGCTATTGGTACCGGTGTTACTGCATCTTCTGATCAGGCACAAGAAATCCATGCTTTTATAAGAAAAGAAATTGCAATTAAATATAGCCAAGCTGTGGCTGATGATACAACTATTTTATACGGTGGAAGTTGTAATCCAAAAAATGCAGATGAATTATTTAGTCAGCCAGATATTGATGGCGGTTTAATTGGTGGAGCATCTTTAAAATCAAGAGATTTTGTAGACATCGCTAAAGTGTTTAATTCCTAATTTATGAATTACATTGAGCTAGTTTTTACTCTTATCACTGAGGAAGATTTTCATCAGGATTTACTAATCAGCACTCTGGGTGAAATTGGTTTCGATACTTTTGAAGAAACTGATTTTGGTTTTAAGGCTTACATAGCATCGGTTAAATTCAATCAAGAGGAATTAGATGCTAAATTGAGTGAATATCGTAGCTTTTTTAGCTTTTCCTATGAAGTCAATCTCATTCCACAAAAAAATTGGAACGAGGTATGGGAAAGTAACTTTTCGCCTATAGAGATTAAAGATCAGGTATACGTAAGGGCAAATTTTCATCCGGAAAAACCAACCTTTAAATACGAAATTGTCATTGATCCAAAAATGGCTTTCGGAACGGGTCATCACCAAACTACGGCTATGATAATGGAATATCTTTTAGAAACTGATGTAACTGATAAGAAGATTTTGGATATGGGTTGCGGGACAGGAATCTTGGCTATTTTAGCTAGTAAATTAGGGGCAAAGGATTTAGTTGCGATTGATCATGATGAGGTTTGTTTTGATAGTACAATAGAGAATTCACAACTGAATCATATCAAAAATATTAAAGCACTTTGTGGTTCAAAAGAAGCTATCCCTAATGATCAATATGATGTTATTCTAGCAAATATCAACCGTAATATTCTGATAGATCAAATGGAAAGTTATGCTAAAGTATTAAAGACTGATGGTTTGATTTTCTTTAGTGGTTTTTATGAAGATCCTGACTTAGAAATTATGAATGAAGAAGCTCGAAAATATGGCTTAAAATATATCAATCATAAGAAAAAAGATAATTGGGTTGCTGCTAAATTTGTGAAATAATGAAGAGTCTGTATTTTATATTTTTTCTGTTTGTTATAATTACCTCTTGTAAGAAAGCCAAAGAACCTTCAAAGATGACTTTTAATAGAGTTTTAATTTTGGGGAATAGTATTACATTTCATAAAGCCGATGAAAGTCTTGGTTGGAAAAATAATTGGGGAATGGCGGCTAGTGTACAAGATAGTGATTATGTACATATTTTAACTAGAAAATTTAAGATTGAAAACCCAGAAGTAAATTTAAAATATATTAATTTCTCTCAGTTCGAGAATGAGTATGAAAAATATAGTTTGAATAATATTGATTCTTTGAAACAGTTTAAACCAAATCTTCTGATACTTAGAATTGGTGAGAATGTAAATGTTAATAAAATCGAGATTAATGATTTTTCCGCTCATTATAAGGATTTGATTAAATATTTTCAAAATAATAATCCATCATTAAAAGTAATTTGTGTTTCTAATTTTTGGAGAAGTCCTGAAGTTGAGGACATCATAAAGAAAAGCGCAAATTCTGAAGGAGCGTCATATGTTTCCCTAAGTCATTTGGATAAAGAAGAGTTTACTGCATGGGGATTATTTAATAATCCCGCTGTAGGATCTCATCCTGGAAATAAAGGAATGAAAGCTATTGCTGATTTGATTTGGCAAGAAATAGTAAAAATAAATTAAAAATTTGAGAGTTCATTTTATCGCTATTGGTGGTGCTGCTATGCACAACTTAGCAATCGCCTTGCATCTTAAAGGTTTTAACGTTACAGGTTCTGATGATGTAATTTACGAACCTTCTAAAACCAGATTAAGAAATTATCAAATTTTACCAGAAGAAGAGGGATGGAATCCTGAGAATATCACCAGTGAAATTGATGCAATAATTTTAGGAATGCATGCCCGAATAGATAATCCTGAACTCACAAAAGCTCAAGAATTAAAAATTCCAATTTATTCTTATCCAGAATATATTTATGAGCAGTCAAAGAATAAAAAGCGTGTAGTCATCGGCGGAAGTCATGGAAAAACAACTATTACGTCAATGATATTACATGTGCTTAACTTTTATAAAAGGGATTTTGATTATTTGGTAGGTGCTCAAATTGAAGGATTTGATAACATGGTTCGAATTTCTGATGCACCAGTAATTGTTATTGAAGGAGATGAGTATTTAGCTTCACCAATTGATAAACGTCCTAAATTTCATTTATACAAAGCTAATACAGCAGTGATAAGTGGCATTGCTTGGGATCACATCAACGTTTTTCCAACTTTCGAGCTTTATCAGAAACAATTTAATTTGTTTATTGATACCATTCAAGCTGATGGAAAATTAATTTATTGCCAAGAAGATGAAGTTTTAAAAACATTAGTTGATGCCCATCAAATTAAATCAAATATTGAACTACTACCTTATGGTATTCCAGATTTTGAAATAAGCGATGGTAAAACACAATTGATGACCTCATTTGGTAGTTTCGAGCTCAATATTTTTGGAAAACATAATTTAATGAATTTAAATGCCGCTCGTTTGGTTTGTGAGGATTTAGAAATTTCTTCTATTGATTTTTATGGAGCTATTAAAAGTTTTAAAGGGGCCGCAAGACGTTTAGAGAAATTAGGTGAAAGCAAGTCTGCTACTTTTTTTAAAGATTTTGCCCATTCTCCATCCAAACTAAAGGCGACAATTGATGCAGTTAAAGAACAGTTTCCTGATCGAAAATTAATTGCTTGTATAGAATTACATACGTTTAGCAGTTTAAATGAGGAATTTTTACTAGAGTATGCCCATACAATGAATGGCGCAGATTTTGCTATAATATTTATAGATGAGAAGACTTTTCTTCAAAAGAAGATGAAGCCTTTTTCGGAAAGAAAAGTCATAGAAGCGTTTAAAAGGAAAGATTTAAAATTTTTTAATCATCCCGAAAAAATAAAAAGTTATTTGCAAACGTTTCAATTTGATAATATTAATCTGTTAATGATGAGTTCTGGAAATTTTGGAGGTATTAATTTAGTTGAATTTACACAATTGTTACTTTCAAAATAATATTTTTCTATAATTTTGTCTTAGATTAACTTTAGATTAAAGTTTAATTGGTTTTGGAAATTTAGTAAAGGTTGAAAAATGAAGTTATTAGGAAAAAAAATTAGACTCCTTAGACACCAGAAAGGTTGGAGTCAGGAAGATGTTGCAAAGCAACTAGATATCTCAATCCCTGCTTTCTCTAAAATAGAAACAGGCATTACAGATATCAATCTATCAAGATTAGAGCAAATCTCTGCTTTATTTGATATGACTATTGTACAGTTGTTAACTTATAATGATCCCGAGCAGGAAATTAAAAATGCTTCGGATTTAGAAGTAGCAACAAAGAAGTTGCAAGAACGAGAAGTTGAAGTTATTGATTTACAGAAAAAAGTAATTGAACTTTACGAAGAAATCAGAAACGTTAAAAGTTTCGTTTAAAATAAAAAAGCCTCATCATTGAGGCTTTTTTATTTTTGCTATTTATTGACTTCTTTTCTACAAAGCTTCGGAAACAACTTCTTTTACTTCAGGAATCATTCTTTGTAACAAGCTTTGAATACCTGATTTTAATGTAATAGTTGATGAAGGGCAGCCACTGCATGATCCTCTAAGCTCTACTGTTACAATTCCATCTTCAAACGACTTATAACTAATTGCACCACCATCTTGTTCAACAGCAGGTCTTACGTAATCATTTAAGATCTGTTGAATTTTGATTTCAGTTTCCGTACCTGTAAAATTAACTTCCTCATCTGAAGTATTTTCTTGTACCGAATAATCTGATTCAACTGCACCTTTAACAAATTCTTTTAAAATAGGTTCAATGTCAGACCAAACTGCATCTTCTGTTTTAGTCACTGTTACAAAGTTGCTTGCAAAAAAAACACCAGTGACAAAATTAAATTTATAAAGTTCAGTAGCGAATTTCGAGCTTTCAGCACTTTTCTTTGTAGCGTAATCTACACTTCCATTAATCAACAACTTATTTACAATGAATTTCATTGTAGCTGGATTAGGAGTAGACTCTGTATATACTGTGATATTCATAATCAATTTATTTATTAATCAAAAGTACTCATCTTAAAATCGAAAGAAAGGATGAGCTTCTTGTTTTTACCTCTCGATGACTTTTAGATTCCAGTATAATTGTGTGGGGTGATATTTAAAAGTTCCTTTTTAATTTCTTCACTAATGTCTAGATTAGAAACAAATTCTGCTATCAATTTACCATCTATTTTATGATTGGTTCTGGTTAAAGCTTTCAAAGCTTCGTATGGATTAGGATAGTTTTCTCGCCTTAATACAGTTTGAATAGCCTCTGCCACTACTGCCCAATTATCTTCTAAATCTTGCTGAATCTCTTTCTGATTCAATAAAAGTTTATTTAATCCTTTAATGGTAGATTTAATAGCAATCACTGTGTGCGCAACTGGTACGCCTATATTTCTTAAAACGGTTGAATCTGTCAAGTCTCTTTGTAACCTGCTAACTGGTAACTTAGCTGCCAAATGTTCGAAAAGTGCATTTGCAATTCCGATATTTCCCTCAGAGTTTTCAAAATCTATTGGATTAACTTTATGTGGCATAGCTGAAGAACCTACTTCTCCCTCTTTAATCCTTTGTTTAAAGTAGTTCATAGAAATATAAGTCCAAAAATCACGGTCTAAATCTAGAATGATATTATTAATCCTTTTTAAGCCATCAAATTGGGCGGCTAAATAATCATAGTGATCGATTTGAGTGGTGTTTTGTGCTCTTTTTAATTTCAAAATATCATCAACAAAATGATTTCCAAAATTTTTCCAATTTACTAATGGAAAAGCAACATGATGGGCATTAAAATTACCTGTTGCACCACCAAACTTCGCTCCATAAGGGATTGTTTTCAAAAGATCAATTTGATTCTCGAGCCTTTCTACAAAAACCATAATTTCTTTACCTAATCTGGTAGGAGATGCAGGTTGACCATGCGTATGTGCTAACATGGGGATATGCCTCCATTCTTTGGCAAGCGTTTCCAAAACATTTACTAATTCTTGTAATTGAGGATAATAGACTAACATCATCCCTGATTTAAATGAATAAGGAATTGCAGTATTATTAATGTCTTGAGAAGTTAAACCAAAATGGATGTACTCTTTGTACGCACCTAAACCTAATTGATCAAACTTATTTTTTAAGAAATATTCAACTGCTTTTACATCATGATTTGTAGTCTTTTCAATTTCTTTTACTTCTAATAAATCTTCATCAGAAATGGTACTTACAATCTTTCTAATAGCCTCGTAATAATCTTTATTAAAGTTTTTTAAAGCGGGTAACGGTAATTCGCAAAGTGCTATAAAATATTCAACCTCAACAAAAATCCTATAGGTTATTAGTGCCGCCTCAGAAAAGTATGCACCTAAATTTTTCGTTTGTTGGTGGTAGCGTCCGTCTATTGGAGAAATGGCATTTAGAGAGGAAAAATTCATGTTGTTTTGATTTGAGGCGCAAATTACAAAAATGGATGAGTTTAATGAATTTGCTTTTGTATTTATAGTCATTTGTCAAAATATCATCATGATAATCATTTAACACAAAATTAATTTTGGAAACTTTGGAAATGATAAAAGTTTCCATAGTTTTGTATGCGATTTAGGAAATAATGGAAAATACGGAAGAACATATCTTAGTGGAGGCAGAGAAACTTTTTATGAAGTTTGGAATGCGGAGTGTGACTATGGATGATATTGCTAAGCATTTAGGGATGTCTAAAAAGACCATATATGCCAACTTTAAGGATAAGGATGAGTTAGTTTATAATCTCCTTTCTATGATGCTCAGAAAAGATGAATGTCAAATGGAGGAGTGTACAGGAAATTCTAAAAATGCTATAGAAGAGATTTTCTTGATGATGGAGTTTGTGAAAGAGATGCTATCAGGAATTAATCCAATTGTTTTTTATGATTTGGAAAAATATCATAACAAAGCTTATAAAATGATGATGGATTTTCATGAGACTCATATTTACAATACTGTGAAAGCAGGTTTAGAACGAGGGATAAAAGAAAATCTTTTTAGGGCTGATATCAATACTGAAATTTTAGCACATGCAAGGGTGGCTCAAATTAATTGGGTTTTCCAATCTGACTTAGTAAGAAGTGGAAAATTTAGTATGTACGATGTTTTACAAGAATTGACTAATAGTTTTTTATATGGCATTAGCACATTGAGCGGCCAAGTTTTAATAAATAATTATACAAAAAAATTAATCAAATCATAAAATGAAAATTACAAAATTGCTTTTCACAGCTTTTTTAAGTTTAACATTTGGAAGTTTAATGGCTCAAACAGATACGGCTAAAACTCACAATTTTAATCTGGAAGAGTGTATAAATTATGCTTACGAGCATCAAACAAGTTTATTAAATGCCACTTTAGATCAAAAAATTGCTAATGCTAAAGTGAAGGAAACTATTGGAATTGGATTACCACAGATTAGTGGTTCTGCAGATTTGAAAGATTTTTTAAAAGTACCAACTTCTTTAATTCCAGCTGAATTTTTTGGAGGTAAACCAGGGGAGTATCAGTCTGTCCAATTTGGAGTAAAATATAACTCGAGTTTAGGTCTTGCAGTGAATCAATTGATTTTTAATGGAAGCTACATTGTAGGTCTACAAGCTTCAAAAACTTATAAGGAATTATCTCAAAGAGCCTATAGTCGTTCTAAGATTGAAACCAATGTAGCTGTTACTAAAGCTTTTTATATGGTTTTAGTTAATGATAAACAAATAGAACTTTTAGATGCAAATATTGCGCAACTACAAGATCAATTGAAACAAACCAATGCCTTATACAAAAATGGTTTTGCAGAAAAAATTGATGCAGATAGACTTTCGGTAATCTATAATAATTTGGTTACTGAAAAGCAGAATATCTTAAGATCATTAGAGTTAGGCAATACGATGCTTAAATTTCAGATGGGAATGCCTGTGGATTATCAATTAAATTTAAGTGGATCAATTAACGACGTAAAATTAGATAAAATGTCTTTAGTGATGGATTCCACTTCTTATCGTAAAAGAATAGAATACGCACTTTCAGAAACTCAGGTTAAATTGAATGAATTAGATTTAAAGCGATACAAGTCAGAATATCTACCAAGTTTATCCGCTTTCGGTAGCACATCTCTACAATATCAAAACAATTCATTCTCAGATTTATATAAAAGAAGCTTTCCAACAACTTTGATTGGTTTACAACTTAACGTCCCTATTTTTAGTGGGTTTCAACGTTCAAATAAAATCAAACAAGCAGAATTTACAGTTAGAAAATCTCAAAATGATTTATTTCAAGCTAAAAATTCCATCAATTTTGATATCAAAAATAGCATTACTCAATATACCAATAGCTTAACTTCTTTAGAAAATCAACAGCGTAACTTGGACTTAGCAAATGAAGTTTTACGAGTTTCCAAAATTAAATATGAGCAAGGCGTAGGGTCATCATTAGAAGTTACACAAGCGCAAACTTCTTTAAAAGAATCACAAAATAACTATATAAACGCTCTATATGATGCTTTGATTAGCAAAGTAGACACAGAACGAGCAACCGGACTTATTAAATAGTAGAAAACCTTATCATATAATAAAATCATGAAAAAAATATTAATCGTATCAGTTGTATTGTTTTTAGCAGCTTGCGGAAGTAAAGATAAAAAGGCTGAGTTAGTTAAACTTAAAAAGGATCAAGCAGATTTGAGTACTAAGATTGCAAAACTCGAAGCCGAAATTGGAGATAAAAAGGAAGTAACAGCAAAGGACGTTAACGTTTATACTGTAACGTCTTCTGAATTTAAGAATTATATAGAAATACAAGGGAAGGTAGATGCCGAGCAAAGCGTACAGGTAAGTCCTCAAGCAATGGGAGTAATTACTCATGTTTTTGTAAATATTGGACAACGTGTTTCTAAAGGTCAAGTACTTGCACAAATTGATGATGCAGTATTGCGCCAAAACATTGCACAATTACAAGCTAATTTAGATTTGGCTAGTAATCTTTATAGCCGTCAAAAGAATCTTTGGGATCAAAAAATCGGCACTGAAGTTCAATTCCTAAATGCAAAAACGCAGAAAGAGAGTTTAGAAAAGCAAATGGCAGCATTAAAGCAACAAGCCTCTATGTACAAAATTAAAGCACCAATTTCTGGTACTGTAGATCAGTTAGATTATAAAGTTGGCCAAGCAGTACAACCGGGCATTCCAGGAATCAGGGTAGTTAATTCAGCTGATTTAAAAGCTAAGGCCATGGTCTCAGAAACTTATGCTGGAAGAATTAATCAGGGAGATGAAGTTTTAGTAGTGTTGCCTGATGCTCAAGATTCTATCAAAACAAAAATTTCATTCGCTTCTAAAACCATTGATCAAATGAGCAGAAGTTTTAATGTTGAGGTGAAACTTCCTAGTAGAAGTAACTTAAGACCTAATATGATTTCTATTTTAAAGATTGTGGATTATACAAATTCAAAAGCGACTACAGTACCAATTAAAGCTATTCAAAAATCAGAAAAAGGAGATTATTTGATGCTAGTTGTAAACGGAAAAGCAAAAAAAGTTGAGGTTAAAGTAGGAAATATTTACAATGGAAACGCAGAAATTTTAAGTGGAATAAGTGCGGGTGATCAAGTAATCATCTACGGGTTAAACGGATTAAGTGAAGGTGATACTGTAAAATTATAATCATTTAAATTATTATAAATGAAAGATTTAGACAAAGAATTTAAACCTTCCAGTTGGGCGGTTGAAAATAGAACAGCTGTATATGTATTAACTGCAATTTTATTAATTGCTGGATACTTTACCTACAATTCGCTGCCAAAAGAGAATTTCCCTGAAATTTCTATTCCTAAGATATTTGTGACCACCATATACCCAGGAACTTCCCCTGCAAATATGGAGAACTTGGTAACCAAACAATTGGAAAAGGAAATCAAATCTGCACAAGGCTTGAAGAAAGTAACATCAAATTCTTATCAGGATTTCTCTTTTATCACAGCTGAGTTTAATGCGAATGTTGATATTAAAGTTGCTAAACAAAGGATAAAAGACGCGGTAGACAAAGCAAAGCAAGATTTGCCTAATAACTTGCCTAACGATCCAAATATATTAGATATTAACTTATCTGATTTACCTATCATGTATCTAAATATTTCGGGTGATTATGATTTGAAAACGCTGAAGAAATATGCTGATGATTTAAAAGATAGGATAGAATCTCTACCTGAAATTTCGGGTATTGATATAGTTGGTGCTTTAGATCCTGAAATTCAAATCAATGTTGATTTGAATAAAATGGCTGCGGCCCAAATTTCTTTCAATGATATCAAACAAGCTATTGGAAATGAAAATATTTCAGCTTCTGGTGGTACAGTTCCAATGGATGGTGTAAGAAGAACTTTAAATATCAAAAAAGAGTATAAATCTGCACAAGAAATTGCGAATACAATTATCAAAACACCCACAGGATCTGCTGTTTATTTAAGAGATTTTGCCAACGTAGTGGATGGGTTTAAAGAGCAAGAATCTTACGCCAGACTATATGGTAAGAATGTAATTACCTTAAATGTTAAAAAACGTTCAGGTCAAAATTTGATCGAAGCTTCTGATAAAATCCGTGAGATTGTTACCGAAATGAAAGCCAAGCAATTCCCAAAAGGGCTAGACATCGTAACAACCGGCGATCAATCAGACAAAACAAGGGTAACGCTTCATGATTTAATTAACACCATAGTTATTGGATTTATTCTTGTGACGCTGATTCTAATGTTCTTCATGGGAATTAAGAATGCATTATTTGTGGCACTTTCTGTTCCATTATCTATGTGTGTGGCTTTCTTAATCATGCCAACCATTGGTTTTACGATGAACATGATTGTGTTATTCTCGTTCTTACTCGCATTGGGTATTGTGGTTGATGATGCCATTGTAGTAATAGAGAATACACACCGTATTTTTGATAATGGAAAAGTAGATATCAAACATGCCGCTAAAATGGCTGCAGGCGAGGTCTTCTTGCCAGTTTTCTCTGGGACCATGACTACCCTTGCTCCATTTGTTCCTTTGGCTTTTTGGCCAGGAATTATTGGAGAATTTATGTTTTTCTTACCCATCACGTTAATCATTACTTTATTAGCTTCATTGGTTGTAGCCTATATTATCAATCCAGTTTTTGCTGTTGATTTTATGGAATCTCATGATGAAAATGAAGTTTACAAACCATCTTTCGATAAAGGAGTAAAGAAAACCTTAATGTACTTAGGAATTGCAGCTGTATTATTTTATGGCTTAGCGATACCTGGTTGGGTAAGTATTGCTTTTGGTAATTTTATAGTTGTTATTGTTCTTTTCTATCTTTTACAGCACTTTTTCTTGGAAAAATCTATCAGAAAATTCCAAAGAAAAACATGGCCAAAAGTTCAGAAGAAGTATGGAAGATTTTTGGAATGGGCATTACATCGTCCTTATATCATTTTAGGAAGTACATTCGGATTGTTGATATTCTCGTTTGTATTAACTAGTGTTATTCCTCCTAAGTTTGTGTTTTTCCCGTCATCCGACCCTAACTTTGTATATGTATATACTTCATTACCGGTAGGGACAGACCAAGCCTATACCAACGAAGTCACCAAGAAAATCGAAAAGAAAGTTACCGCAGTTGTTGATAGCTTAGGAAGTCAAAATGTATCCTCTATTATCTCTAACGTTACAGTAGGTGTTACAGATCCACAAGAAGAGGATCAAGGTAATTATCCAAATAAAAGTAAGGTTACTGTTGCTTTCAAAGAGTTTGGTGAGCGTACAGGAAAACCTTCAACAGCATATTTAACTGCAATTAGAAATGCCATTAAAGGTATTCCTGGAGCTGAAATTTCTGTTACTCAAGAACAATCTGGTCCACCAACTGCAAAGCCAATTAGTGTTGAAATCACTGGTGATAATTTGGATTCTTTGGTAACCACATCAATTAGACTTAAAAACTATTTGGTTTCAAAAGATATTGGTGGAATTGAAGAGTTAAAATCTGATTTTCAAAACAATAAGCCCGAGGTGATTTTTGACATCGACAGAGAAAGAGCCAATAGAGAAGGAATTTATTCTGGACAAATTGCCATGGATTTAAGAACTGCTTTATATGGTCAAGAAGTTTCGAAATTTAGAGATTTAGATGATGATTATGAGATTAATGTAAGAGCACAAGAAGATCAAAGGAATAGCTTAGAAGCGCTAAGAAACATGAAAATCACTTTCAGAGACATGGGAATGGGCGGTATAATTAGGCAGGTTCCAATATCTTCATTTGCTAAGATTGATTATGTAAACACCTATGGTGGTATCAAGCGTAAGCAACAAAAAAGAATCATTATACTTTCCTCTAACGTTTTAGAAGATTTCAATCCTAATGAAGTTAATGCTAATATTCAAAGTGCAATTAATGATTTTAAAGCACCAGATGGTGTTGTTATTAAAATAGGAGGAGCTCAAGAAGAACAAGCTGAAACTGCAAATTTCTTAGGTTTAGCTTTAGCAATATCTTTCTTATTGATTTTGATTATTCTAGTAATACAGTTTAACTCTATAGGTAAACCAATTATTATTTTGAGTGAGATTCTCTTTAGTATTATTGGAGTATTACTTGGAATTACCATTTTCCATATGGAAATGTCAATCGTTATGATGGGTATTGGTATTGTGGCCCTTGCGGGGATTGTAGTAAGAAACGGTATTTTATTAGTTGAATTTGCCGACTTAATGATTGATCAGGGAATGAGCCCTTATGAAGCAATTTTAGAAGCTGGTAGAACCAGGATGACTCCAGTTTTATTAACAGCGACAGCTACAATGCTAGGCTTAGTTCCCTTAGCTGTAGGTTTGAACCTGGATTTTGCAACTTTATTAACTACAGGAAATCCTCATATTTATTTTGGTGGAGATAACGTAGCTTTCTGGGGACCTTTATCATGGACGATGATTTTCGGTTTAAGTTTTGCCACATTCTTAACTTTAATTGTGGTTCCTTCTATGTATTTAATCAGGGCTAAAGTAAAAGCCCGTTTAGCTCATAAAGAAGTTATTATACCCGAAACACATCACTAAGATTAGAATATATCTAAAAAAAAAAAGGAGGCTAATTAGCTTCCTTTTTTTATGCTTGTGATTTTGTAAATATTAAATCATTTTAATACATCAGTTTATTTTAAACCTTTTCAGGCTCAGCATTCATAAACACAAACTGATGGTCAAAAACATCTAGTTTAATTTTGCTATCACGATCTACCTTACCAGCCAAAATTTGCTTAGATAACTCGTTTAAAATTCTTTTTTGAACAACTCTTTTTAAAGGTCTTGCACCAAACTGAGGATCATAACCTAATTCAGCTAACCAATCTAAAGCTTCATTAGATGCTTCTATAGTAATTCCCATTTCGGCTAAAGATTTTTGAACACCTACAAACTGTAAGTTTACGATGTCTCTAATTTCTTCTCTGTTTAATGGAGTAAACATGATGATTTCATCAATCCTGTTCAAAAACTCCGGACGAATAGATTGTTTCAATAATTCAAAAACCTCGTTTTTAGTTTTAGCAATTAATTCATCTCTATTTTTATCCACCAAAGTGCTAAAGTTTTCCTGAATCAAATGAGAGCCAATATTGGAAGTCATAATGATGATGGTGTTTTTAAAATTCACCATTCTTCCTTTATTGTCAGTTAGTCTTCCGTCATCCAAAACCTGTAAAAGGATATTGAATACATCAGGATGAGCTTTTTCAATCTCATCTAACAAAATAACTGAATAAGGTTTTCTTCTTACCGCTTCGGTTAATTGTCCACCTTCATCATAACCCACATATCCTGGAGGCGCACCAATTAATCTGGAAACAGAATGACGTTCCTGATACTCACTCATATCAATCCTTACCATGCTGTGTTCATCATTAAATAAAAACTCAGCTAAAGCTTTGGCTAACTCTGTTTTACCAACACCAGTTGTTCCTAAGAAAATAAATGAACCAATTGGCTTTCTTTGATCGCTTAAACCTGCTCTTGATCTACGTATGGCATCAGCTAAAGCCTCTATAGCTTCGGATTGTCCAGCAACACGTTTATGTAACTCATCTTCTAAATGCAAAAGCTTTTCGCGTTCGCTTGCAATTAATTTAGTTACTGGAATACCTGTCCAACGGGCAACAACACCAGCGATATCATCAGAAGTAACTTCCTCTTTCAGCATTCTGCTATCACTAGTTTTACTTTCTAATTCAACTTTTAAGCGGTCAACTTCTTCTTGAGTCTCCTTGATACGACCATAACGTATTTCGGCTACTTTACCATAATCACCAGCTCTTTCAGCTTGTTCTGCTTCTAATTTTAAATCCTCAATATGCTCAATTTTAGTGTTTACAGCATCTACCAAATCTTTTTCACCTTGCCATTTAGCTTTTAATTCATCTCTTTCGGCACTTAAATCAGCAATTTCTTTAGATAAATCGGTTACTTTTTTATCGTCTTTTTCTCGTTTGATCGCCTCACGCTCAATCTCTAACTGCATGATTTTTCTATCCAACTCATCTACTACTTCCGGAACTGAGTCCATTTCCATTCTTAGTTTAGAAGCGGCTTCATCCATTAAATCAATGGCTTTATCTGGCAAGAAACGATCAGAAATGTAACGCTGAGAAAGCTCAACAGCAGAAATAATCGCTTCATCTTTGATCCGTACTTTGTGGTGAGTTTCATAGCGTTCTTTTAATCCACGAAGGATAGAAATTGCGTCTTGTGTATCAGGTTCACCCACCATCACCTTTTGGAAACGACGTTCCAAAGCCTTGTCTTTTTCTAAATATTTCTGATACTCGTTTAAAGTAGTTGCTCCAATAGCTCTTAATTCACCTCTAGCTAGTGCAGGTTTTAAAATATTCGCTGCATCCATGGCACCTTCACCACCACCTGCTCCAACTAAAGTGTGAATCTCATCGATGAAAAGAATGGTTTCTCCATCACTCTCAGTCACCTCTTTGATGACGGCTTTTAAACGTTCCTCAAACTCTCCCTTATATTTAGCGCCTGCTATTAATGCCCCCATATCTAGAGAGTAAACCACTTTACTCTTTAAGTTTTCAGGAACATCACCTTTGATAATCCTAAACGCAATACCTTCAGCAATGGCAGTTTTACCAACGCCAGGTTCGCCAATTAAAATTGGATTGTTTTTGGTCCTTCTTGATAAAATCTGAATAACTCTACGTATCTCTTCATCACGACCAATTACAGGATCTAATTTTCCTGATTCGGCATATTCATTTAAGTTTCGGGCGTATTTACCTAAAGCCTGATAAGTAGCTTCTGCGTTTTGGTCCGTTACTTTTGCGTCGCCACGTAAATCTTTAATCGCCTTTTTTAAATCTTTCTCATTTACACCTTGATCCTTTAAAAGGGCAGCCGTTTTATCTCCAGAGGCTAAAATCCCTAAAAGAAGATGTTCTACAGAGACAAATTCGTCTTTAAATTCCTTTAAATAGGATTGGGCTTTTTGCAAAGCGTTATTGGCGGAGTTGGATAAATAAACGTTGCTTCCGCTCACTTTTGGGAAGCCGTTAATTTGCTCGTCTAATGATTCATTTAACCGATTGATGTTAACGTTTAGCTTTTTTAAAATATAGCCAACAACGTTTTCATCAACAGCTATTAAGCCTTTCAAAATGTGTGCATTTTCAATGGCTTGTTGTTGAAATCCTGATGTGATTTCTGAAGCTTTTTGTACTGCTTCTTGTGCTTTTATTGTGAAATTGTTAAAGTTCATAATGTTGTTCCTCAAAGCATTTGACTCAAAAATAGAACCATAGATTTGATTTTAAGTAAAACGGAAAAAATGGCTTATTTGGTTGATTTAAAGCGACTTTTTGGCTGTTAAGATTAAATTTATCTGATAAAATTTCCGATTTTAATCTTTAGATAGTCTATAATAAACGAAAAGAGAATAAGTATATCTCAAAACTTCAGTAATCAGTAAAAACCAAAACCAATAACTTTGAAAAGGTGCGCTCGAAACTAAAGTTTGATATCCAAGATGATATAAAAGGTAACTGATAAAATCAAAACTGAAATAAAGAAAAGCTACTCTAAAAGGAATGAGTATAAAACTGAATAAAAGGCCTGATTTTTTATTTAAAATCAGAAGTGTCCCGGATGATAGGAAAAAAAGTAATACCAAAACTTCCCATAATGCGGAGGCCTTTTGAGCCATTGAGAAGTTTTGGTATTCGAATGTTTGTATAAAGAATTGTGTCTTGGGAATGATGAAGATGAAGAAAGTTAAGATATCACAACATCCTAAAAATCTTAATCCCCATTTCATTTAAGCCATCGCTTTCAATAGTGCAGTTGTTTGATGATCTACTAGTTTTTGCAATGGGCCACTAGCCAACATTTTCATCATCATATTCAACTCTGCGGAAACCACTAATTTGGCTGTAGTTTCATCACCAGCTTTTTCAGTACTCCATTTCATTTCGATAGCAAATGGAGCTTCTTCTGCTGGTATAATATTAATTTCTTGATTTTCTATCCTTGAAGAAACCTTTAAAGCCAATTTAGCCATGTTTTGGATGGTGAATCTGGCTTCGTCAGCAGTGCTGCTCCAATTGTAAATATTCTCTGGCATTAATTGTTGATGGTTGTTTAAATCATTTAAAAACCCAAAAACTTTATCAACAGGTTGCGCAATGTTTACGCTACTTTCAAAAATGGTCATAAATTAAGGTGTACTTTTTTCAATTTGTTGTCCCCATTCTGATGGGTTTCTTCTCCATTCATTTAGCAATTCAACATCCGCTTTAGCGATAAATTGATGCTCTGCAGCATAATCTATTAAAGCAGGATAGTTTGAAAGTGTAGAGAATCTACATTTTGCTTCAGTAAAATTGTCTTGAGCTAATTCGAATCCGTAAGAAAAAATAGCTACTAATCCAGCAACTTCGTAACCAGCATCGCGTAAAGCATTTACAGCTTGTAAACTACTTTTGCCAGTAGAAATCAAATCTTCGATAATCACTACTCTTTGACCAGGATTAATTTCTCCTTCAATCAAACTTTGAGTGCCATGTTCTTTAGCTTTAGAACGCACATAAATAAATGGTAAACCTAACTCTTGGGCTACTAAAGCGCCTTGTGGAATCCCCGCGGTTGCAACACCAGCGATTACACTCACCGATCCATATTCCTCTTGAATTAATTCAGAAAGTTTTTGTCTGATGTAAGTTCTAATAGTAGGGTGGGAGAGCGTAATTCTGTTATCACAATAAATGGGAGACTTCCAGCCTGAAGCCCATGTAAAAGGATTAGCAGGTTGTAATTTAATTGCTTTAATTTGCAACAAAAATTCAGCAATTTTCTGTTCAATCTCACTTTTGTTGTACATGGCTCAAAAATACAATATTTATATCAACGAAAAATCCCTATTTGTAGTTAATTCTATTCCTTCTGACGCGGTGGATTATCAACAAATTGATAGTCAGGATTTTGATTTTGAAAAGTTTTATCAAGCCATAGCTAATAATCCTAAGTCAAAGTTTTTTTTGCTTTGTAAAGACGCTAAAGCAACATTTAAAAGTATTAAGAATAAAATAAAAGTAATTGAAGCCGCTGGGGGTTTTGTAGAAAACGAGGATGGCAAATATCTTTTTATCAAAAGAAATGGGCGATGGGATTTGCCAAAAGGAAAGTTAGAGCCTAAAGAAAAGAAAAAAGACGCTGCAGTTAGAGAGGTTGAAGAAGAATGTGGTATAAAGATTAAGAAACTAGGTAAAAAGTTGATTAAAACCTATCACGTTTATGAAATTAAGAAGAAGCCCGTTCTTAAGGTTTCGCATTGGTATCATATGGAAGCTAAAGGAAATCAAAAGTTAATTCCACAAACGGAAGAGGGAATTACGGAAGTGAAATGGTTTGCCAAGAAAGATTGGAGTATCATAAAATCTAATACCTATGCTAATATTTTAGATGTTTTAGAGGTATAACTTAAGGCTTCAAAAAAGGCAGCGCTGCCGGAGGAACAAACTGACTCACATCTCCATTATATCGTAAGATATCTCTAACAATGGTAGAGCTTATGGATGAATAGCCTGGTTTACTCAAAATAAAAATAGATTCTATTTCAGGAATTAAAGCGTGATTCATTTGTGCAATGGCCTTTTCATATTCAAAATCCGAAACTGTTCTAATCCCTCTAATCATGTAAGAAGCGCCAATTTTCTTGCAAAAATCAACAGTTAAGCCTTCATAGGTTACCATCTCCAATTTACTTTCTCCTTCAAAAACAGCACTGATCATTTCTAGTCTTTTCTCAACACTTAAAAGAGATTGCTTAGTACTGTTCACGCCAATCCCCACATAAATCTTATCAAAAAGCGGCATCGAACGTTTTAGAATGTCTACATGAGCCTTTGTAATGGGGTCGAAGGAGCCTGGAAAAAGTGCTGTTTTCATAGTTTAAAATTAAGCTTTAATTTTCAAAGAAACTGAAAGACGAATAGCCATATTTCCTGGTTTCTTTAAAATTTGGATGATTGGATAAATTCTGCATACTTTGATGCTCAACAATTAACATTCCGTTTTTAGTCAATAATTTTCTTTCGAAAACAAGTTGTGGAATTTCAGGAATTCTACTTAAATCGTATGGAGGGTCAGCAAATATCAAATCAAATTGATCAGTTTCCTGCTTCAAGAATTTAAAGACATCAGCTTTTATAGCTTTTATCTGAGTTAATTGTTGCTCCTCGGCGGTTTTCTTCAAATATTGATAACAGCCAAAATTTTTATCGACTGAAATAATTTTTTCTGCACCTCTAGATGCAAATTCTAAACTGATGTTTCCAGTTCCACAAAATAAATCAAGAATTTCTAGTGTGTCTAAATCGTAAAGATTTTGCAAGATGTTAAACAAAGCTTCTTTGGCTAAATCAGTAGTTGGCCTTACCGGAAGGTTTTTGGGTGGATAAAACCGAAGTCCTTTTAATCTTCCGCCAACTATTCGCATAAATGCAAACTGAATAAGGAGAAAAAACGTGGCATTACTGGTTGTCCTAAATTACTATAGGTAAGTGGAAGACTGTCTTGATCTGTAATTTCTGTTCTTGGAAATTGTGCTGAAATCCTTTCGAATGAAGTGCTTTTAGCTGACACATTACCACTAATCTTAATAGTAGTTCCTGCTATCTTCAACTTATTCTGTTGAATAGCTAAAAGAATAAAGTAAATCAATTCATCATCATTTTGATATTCAAAAGTATTATAGAATTGAAATTTTTGATGATGATAAACCGCAATTTCTATAAATCCAGGTTTAAAATTCACAAACAATAGAGGAAAATCAATCTGGCTGAAGCCATTATCTACACCTTTTAAAAAAGGGAATAAATGCGGATAAATTTTAGCATCAGGAAAATATTTGCTCACTTTATCTAAAGTGATTTTTGGTACAGCATAAACAACCGTTATTCCAACTTTCTCTATGGTCGAAAAAAGGACAGTCATGGTGTCATCAGGCTGAATGTATTTACTGTAAACCATTAAATCTTCAGCCTTAAAAATCTCTGAAGGAATAAAGGTGAATTTTTGAGTAAATAAACTGAGTTTAGTTTTAGCAAAATGAGTTTGTAGTAATGAATTTTCAATCTCATTAAATATGATGGACGCTTTTGCCGAAACAACTTTTACTGCATGATCAATTAAAGAAATTACACCATATTGAAAATAATTATTGCCAATTTCGATACATAATTCAAAGTCTTTGGCTTCGGCGGGTTCAAAATCAGGTACGCTTAGATGTAGTTTATCTGTCATGCTAAACAAAAGTAAAAATTTATCCGAAAGCGTTTAGATTTTTCACGAAATTTGAACGAATGACCATCGCTCAGGATCTCGCTAAATTATTTCCACATCAACCTAATCAACAGCAATCGTTGTTATTTCAAAAATTAGAGCAGTTTATAAAGCTACAAGAAGAACAATCATGTTTTATACTCAAAGGTTATGCAGGTACTGGAAAGACAACCATCATGAGTACGCTGATAAAATTATTGCCTCAATACAAGATAAGGAGCATTTTATTAGCGCCAACAGGTAGGGCAGCAAAAGTTTTGGGCACTTATGCAGGGAAATCTGCGTTCACCATTCATCGAAAAATCTATAGGAAGAAATCGGCTTTTTCACCTGATATGCATTTTAGCTTAGCTCCAAATCAGCATCAGGATACTATTTTCATTATTGATGAAGCATCTATGATTGCGGATGATTTATCAGATTATAGTGGAAGTAGTTTATTGAACGATGTCATTGAGTATGTTTATAATCATAAAAATAACCGCATCATTTTTATTGGAGACACAGCTCAACTTCCACCAGTGGGTGCGGATGATAGTCCAGCTCTACAAGCTCCAAAAATAGAAAAGTTTGGTTTACAAGTTTTACAAACTGAATTAACAGAAGTAGTACGTCAACAAAAAGAATCAGGAATATTGTTTAATGCTACAGGAATTAGGGAACTCATCCGGACAGAAGATTCAAGTTTTCCAACCATCACGACTAAAGGTTTTAAAGACGTTTATCGGATGATGGGCGATAAAATCATTGAAGGTTTGAACTATGCTTACGATAAGTACGGAATGGAAAGTACTTTGGTGATTTGCCGTTCTAACAAAAGCGCTAACATGTACAATCAGAATATCAGAAACCAAATTTTATGGCGTGAAGATGAGTTAACGGGAGGCGACTTAATTATGGTGGTCAAAAACAATTATTTTTGGCTAGGCGAGGAGAAAGGTGGATTTATCGCCAACGGAGACATCGGTAAAATTGTGCGGGTGAAAAATATTCACGAAATGTATGGTTTCAGATTTGCAGATGTTCAGGTACTTTTTGAAGATATTGATCAGGAGCCTTTAGACTGTAAAGTGATGCTAGATACGCTTTATGTAGAATCATCAAACCTGCCTTACGAAAGGCAAAAAGTACTTTTTGAAGAAGTGATGAAAGATTATGAGCATTTGGCTAACAAACGCTTAAAAATGGAAGAACTTAAAACTAATCCTTACTTTAATGCTTTACAAATCAAATTTTCGTACGCTGTAACTTGTCATAAAGCACAAGGTGGGCAATGGGAAGCTGTATTTATTGATCAAGGTTATTTGACTGAAGAAATGTTGAATATAGAATTGCTTAGATGGTTATACACCGCAAGTACCCGAGCAAGAAAAGAATTGTTTTATGTGAATTTTGATAAGCAGTTTTTTCCAGCTTAAACACTTGGAATGAAATCGCTTTTATCAGCAGGTGTTTTCATTGGCAATTTTAACTCGCTTTCAATACTTTTAACTAATGAATCTTCATTTGTTTGGTCTTTATTTAAACGTTTTTCTTTTTGATTTAAAAAGAATAGGATACCAATGATTACCAAAGAAATAAAAGTAAAAATGCCAGTAGATATAGTTAAAATTTTAAACTGCCTTCTGTAGGCATAGATATCTTGCTTAGCTTTTACCTCTTTAAACTTCTGATTGATGGTTAGTTTCTGGAATAATCCGCTGATTTCCTTCATCATTTTCATTCCAGCATCACTTTTAATAAAAGCTATTGCAGCCTTATTATTATTTGCTTTTTGCAGCAAAATGGTTTGATCCATTTCCGCTATTTTCTTATTCATTAAGTAGTCAATTTTCCCAAAATCAACCTCATTACCTTTATAAATATCGTAACGATTGATTAATTGATTAAACCGTGTTTTCTCTTGTTTAAAACGGTAAGTTGCGTTTTTATAAGACTCCAAATATTTTTCGTCACCAGTAATAATGTAACCACGCTGACTATTTTCTGCATCTTTTAAAAAATCTATTAGCGAGCCAGAACTTGCTAAAAAGTCGTATTTGCTTTCACTAATTTTAAAATTATCGCTGATACCACTGTAGGCATTTACATAAAATAATCCGTAAAGAATCAATGTAAAACATGAGGCCATTAAAAGAAGATAAATAGCAGTTGCTTTTTTCATAGGGATAGTTAAATGCTATAAAACTAGTTTAAAATATTTTGAAGCACATTAAAATTAACAATAAAATCTAAATAAGATTAATTTCATGTCATATAAATTTATCGAGACTGTTAATTTATTAGTTATACAGAAATTTGTAGCGCAAGGTTGCTACAATTATTAATGCTTGTTCCTGCTGTCCGCTATAGTCCCAATAAAAAATTGGGGGCTGCCGCTTCCATCAGGGCTATTTTTCAAATTGCTACTGTTATTTTAAGTTTAAAAATAAGCTCATCTTTTAATCAATTAATCTAATGAAAAGCAAGCATTCCAATAAATTATCTTAATAAATGACCACCATCATTTTTGTTATCGCTTTTTTCATCGATTTTTAAAGTGTTTTAAAGAGAAACATTCAATTTATAAGTAAAATCAGTATAAATGAAAAGAGTATTGACTTCTGGATTAACCGCAGGGTTTATCTTATCAATTTTGGGTTATGGTTCTTTGTTTCTAGCCATTAAATTCTTTCCAAGCCTTTTTGCTAGTTATAACAACCCATTATTTAATTCTGATGGAAGCCGCGATATCTTATTTTATATGCATGCTTTCGTCCTCAGTATGGCATTAGCATGGTTTTGGGAACGCTTTAAAGGAATGTTTGCCGGAGGGTTTATTATCCGTGGAATAGAGTTTGGGTTTGTTTACGCCATTGTATCCTTAATTCCGGTGATGTGGATTACCTTTTCTGCATTAGATGTTACAGCCACAATGGTTTTAAGTTGGTTAGTATATGGTTTATTTCAAGCTATTATTGCAGGGGTCTTATTTGCTAAAATGAATCCTTAAAACCATTATATCATTTAAAATCATCATCAAAATTTCAATGATTTTGCCAATTTCAATCAATATTTTAATTAATATTGTTTAGAAATGGAAACGAATCCTCAATCAAAACAAGAAAAGCGAAAATATTCTTCGGCTTTACGTCTGTGGCACTGGCTAAATACTTTAGTGATTACAGGTTTATTAACCACAGTTTTAATCAACTCTACTTTAAACGATAGAAGAGGAGCGGTACAAGCTTATCAAGAGAACACCAAGAATGTAAGTTTAGATGCCGCTCAAATCCAATCAGTCATTCATCAACAAGAGGATAGAGTTTGGGATATTCATATTTATTTTGGATATGCTTTAACCGCTTTATTAGTTTTCAGGTTAGTATTAGAATTCTTCCAATTAGCCGATCAGAAATTCATTCGTATTTTAAAAGTTACTTATCAGCATTATAAAGAAACTAAAGAACATCGGTTTAAAGCACAAAAGAAATTTGGAGTAAAATTGGTGTATGCAGTTTTTTATCTCTTACTACTGGTGATGGTTTCTACTGGTTTGACATTGGTATTTAAAAACGACTTAGGTATACCTAAAACGATAAGTCATAACGTTAAAGAAGTTCATGGCTTTTCGATGTATCTGATACTGGCTTTTATTGCAGCTCATTTAATGGGAGTTTATTTGGCCGAGCGCAAAGATCAAAAGGGAATTACTTCTGACATGATCAATGGAGGAGACTAGATTTCTTTAAGTTGTAAATGAAACTCAATACCTAATTTATCTCTGGTTTTTATCATTCCACCTAATTTAGTAGGAGGTGTGATATTGAAATCAGAGAAATTTACATCTCGGGAACCAAGCATGTGCATATTCTGATTTTCATCTTTGTAGAAATCAAAATCTATATCAAATCGTTTCTTCACTTTTGCCAACTCAATAAAAACGACTCCTTTTATATGCTCTTTTTGGTTGTTAAATGTGGGGCATTTAGCAAGACTCACAAAGTGAATCTTTAGATGCGGGTATTCTTTAGCCTTTAAAATTTTACGAAGCTCAGCGGTCATCATACTGTTGTGGCAATCAAAACTTTGAATGTCTATTAAAATATCACCACTTAAATCAATAGTCTGGGTTTTTGAATGGCTTGGGTGAAATACAATGGTATCAGGCTTGCAATAATTGATGACTATACAATCGAATGTATTAACATTAGTACTGCCTCTTACTATTAACGACCCTGATTTATTCACTAACATAGTTTTAGAACTAGGAATTTCTTGATGCGATTGAGGAGTAAATCCTGAATCGAGAATGAAAACAGCTGCTAGTAAAAGAATCTTTTTGCCAAACATGATTTCTGGTTTGTTAAAAAAGTCAGGTTGTTTATACAACCTGACTTCTCAATTTAAAAATGTAGAGCGCTTAAAATCCTACTACAGCTTGTACCACATATCCGTGAAACTTACCACCATTTCTGATGTCACTGCTTAAGAAATCATTGTATTTTTGATCGGTATATTCTGCTTTCAATAAAACATTATGTGTTAAGAACCAACCTGCAGATAATGAAGTTCTATTAATAGATACGTCGCTAGTCATTCCAGCTAAACGAGCAGTTACTGTATTGTATCTAGCGCCTATAAATAGGTTTTCACTATTTCCAAAGCGATACACACCTTCTAAAGCAAACTGATTAGCATCCCTGTTAGCCACTTCTTTATTTCCTCTTCCTTTACCAAATTCATAAGTTCCAAACAATTCAAAGCCGTGTACTTTCGCAAATGCATTTAATTGTGCAGTATGAATTTCTTTAGAGAAACCAGGGTTAAAACGTCCTGAAAACGCATTCGCAGAAGTTGATGCTGTTGTTGGTTCCATTACTAAAAAGTAATTAGAACCAGTACGGTCACCACCAAATAAAGTATTACCGCCTGAGCTGTTATTGGTATAATAAGATGCAGCTAGACGTAATCTTAAATCAGAGTTTAATTGTTTGTCAAAAGCTCCTTTAAAATAGAAAGAAGGTGATTTATGAATATTTGCATCTTGTGCGGTTGGTGTAAGTTCAGCAATATTTCCTTTAATCATACCATTAGAGACACCTATCATTCCTGTTAAGCTATTTAAGTGTAAATACACTTCTCCTCCAATTTCTGTTGCAAATTCATCCATGATGTAATTTTCTACAAATGGATTGTAAATGGTACCACCACCATCAGAACGTCTGAAATGTTGATCTCCATAATTAATTTCCATGTGTCCGATTTTGACAGTAGCCATGCTCATAATCATATCCCACATTGCTCCTTTAAAGGGAAGTTTGTCAAATTGGATATAACCACCTTTTACCCAAGTTTCGTTATGGTGACGACTAGATAAGTAGCTGGTTAAGTTTAAGCGGATACCATCAGCTAATTGAACATCCATATATAAATTGGCATTGGCAGTGTTAAAGCCAGGAGTCATTTTATATAAAGCATTCGCCGGAACTGTTGAAGTGTTCTCGTGTTTTAGGTTTTGGAAAGATTGAGTGAAACCTGCACCAAATCTAACTTTCAATCCATCAAATGGAGCATTCATTTCCTTTGGTGCCTCAAATACATTGATACCTGATTGATCGTAAGGTCGCAAATTTGAAATTCTTGTTTTCACGCCATCTTCTACTCTGGTAGTATCTTGGCCAAGAGAGATTAAAGGACTGATTAATAAACCAGCAATAGCTGAATTTCTAATAATGGTTTTAATAATTGTTTTCATGATGTTATTTTTTAATGATAATAGGTTTGATTTTAGTTTTTAAATTTGATATTGAAATTGATGGTTACTTGATCTTCTACTTTTAGGGCACCAAACATGAATGATGGAGGTTTGATACCGTAATCGCTCATTTTTAATTTTTCAGAGCCCGCACAATTGATGGTTTTATCTGAATTCTGAACTGCATCAGCATATAAAATCACATCCTTAGTGACCCCAGCTATTTGAAGTTTTCCGTAAGCTTTGATGGTATAATGTCCGTTTGATAATGGAGTTGCGGATGCAGAACTTAGCTTGAAATTAATGGTGCTGTATTTATCAGCATCCATTGCTTTATAAGCTCTACTGTTTAATAAATCCTCATCACTTTTCAATTCTTTCACTTTCAAAGTAAGATTCAAGGCCGTCATATCATTCAATTTGCCATCCTTAAATGTAAATGCTACGCCAGCTGATAAATGGTTGTTTTCCATTGTCCAGTCATGTAGATTAGATGAACCACTTACCTTTACACTAGATGTTGCTGGGATTGATTGATAGCTTGTAGTTTGAGCACTTAGGTTAAGTGTAATTAAAACCAGTGCAAAAAAGATGATAACAAATAAACCTCTTTTAATTTGTGAAGAGGATATTGTAGGATATTGTAAAGTTTTCATTTTTTTAAATTTTTTAATAGGGTTTTATTTATACCGTCAAAAGTAGGGGGCATTCAAGCGGTGAGAAATGATAGCAGACAATTAAAAAAGTGACGCTATGCATTAATTTTATAATCAGAAAGTGACAATTTTAGATTGATTAGCTAAAGCATCGTTTATTATTGTGTTAAATAGGATTAATTAAGATAAATTAGGGCTATGAATGATTCAGCACTTTTAACTGCTATTATAGAGAACGCGATAGATGGAATCATTACCATTGATGATAAAGGCATAATAGAATCCATCAATCCTTCGGGATGTAGGCTTTTTGGATATCAGCAAAGAGAAGTTATTGGTGAAAATATTTCTATGTTGATGCCCGAACCTGACCGTTCACAGCATGATCAGTATATCTCTAGATACCAAGAAACACGAGATCCACACATTATAGGTAAGGGAAGAGAAGTAAAAGGAAAGAAAAAGAATGGTTCTCTTTTTCCATTCCGTTTAGCGGTAAGCGAAGTACAATATGAAGGAAGGATTATATATAATGGATTCATCCACGACTTAACTCGCGAAAAAAATGCCGAAGACCAATTGATTGAATATACCAATAAATTGGAACAGTTAGTCGAAGACCGTACTGAAAGACTTCAATCACTCGTATCAGAATTACAAAAAGCTAAAGAAGAAGTAAGCGTTTCACTGGAAAAAGAAAAGGAGTTGAATCAATTAAAAAGTCGTTTTGTTTCCATGGCATCACATGAGTTTCGGACACCTTTAAGTTCTATACAGCTTTCTGTATCTTTAATTGATAAGTATTCTATAGAATATCACAATCCTAATATAGGTAAGCATGTCAATAAGATTAAAATTGCCATAGGAAATTTAACAACCATCCTAAACGATTTCCTTTCTCTAGAAAGATTAGAAACTGGAATTATAGAACCTCAATTTGGTCCTATTCATTTGGTTAAATTTGCCGAAGAAATTGCCGAGGAGATGCAAATGGTGGCAAAGCAAAATCAAAATATCATTTATCAGCATACCGGTATAAATAGTATGTTTAATACCGATGCTGGATTATTAAAAAACTCCATTATCAATTTGATCTCGAATGCCATTAAATATTCAGGCGAGAACACCTTTATCGAATTTAATACCGAGATTACCGATGAACAATGTTTCATCACCATTTCTGACAATGGGATAGGAATACCTTTAAGTGAGCAAAAGCATCTTTTTCAAGCATTTTTTAGAGCACATAACACAGGGAATATACCAGGGACAGGTTTGGGACTTAACATTGTAGACCGATATGTGAAGCTACTAAATGGTGAGGTTGAATTTGAAAGTGCAGAAAATAAAGGCACTAAATTTATATTGATTTTCAAACTGTAAACATGAAAGATAAAATCTTAATTATTGAAGATAACGAAGATATTAGAGAAAGTACCGCTGAAATTCTTGATTTAGCTGGCTATCAGGTAATGGTTGCCAGTAATGGGAAATTTGGAGTTGAAATGGCGCAAAAGGAAATACCATCCTTAATCATTTGTGATATCATGATGCCCGAATTGGATGGCTACGGGGTACTCTATCTTCTAGAGAAAAATCCGGATACGGCTGTTATCCCTTTTATATTTTTAACAGCAAAGGCCGAAAGAGCAGATATGCGCAAAGGAATGGAAATGGGAGCGGATGACTACTTGACCAAACCTTTTGATGATATAGAATTATTAAACGCTGTAGAAAGCCGCCTGAATAAAAAGAATAAACAAAAGGATTTTTATACCAAAGGACTTAAACAATTAGCAGATTTTGGAAATAAAGACGATGGAGTTAATGCTTTAAAAGACTTAGTTGAACTTAAGAAAATTCGTAATGTAAAAAAGGGACAAATTATTTATTACGACGGGGATGCCACGCAAGGCATTTACTTAGTTTTAAGCGGTAAAATTAAAATCAGTAAGCAAAGCGAAGATGGAAGGGATTTTTTAACCGAAATTTACCAAACCGATGAGTACTTCGGTATTCATGATGCATTAATTGGTCGAGTACATACCGAAAATGCTGAAGCAATGGAAGATAGCAGCATTTGCATGCTCCATAAAGATCAGGTTGATGAAATCTTGAACAAGTATCCAGCACATGCCATGCAGTTTATCCAATTATTGTCTGCCAGTTTACAAACTAAAGACGAGCAATTGGTTCAACTGGCTTATCACTCAGTAAGGAAAAGATTAGCCGAAACATTAATTCGAATAAAAGAAATTAATAAAAAATCCAATTTCAAAATTTCCAGAGAGGATCTTGCCGCCATGGCAGGAATGGCGACCGAAACAGTAAGCCGAACCCTCAGCGATTTTAAAGAAGAAAAACTGATCGAAAAGAAGGGAAGCGAAATTCAGCTCATTAATGAGGAAAAGCTTTCCAAAATGAAAAACTAATTTTCAGCTTCTTAATAATCAATTATTATTTAATGGTTTGTGTTTTCACAAGCCATTTTTTTTGTCAGACTGAGCGGAGTTGAAGTCTCTAATTAATGCACATTTCGACTCCGCTCAATGTGACAGTAACCTCCTTGCTGTAAAACTCATTTCTGAAAAATTGATAAGAATCATTTTTCAGACTGACCGCCCTCATTAATAAAAGCAACGCTGTTCAATAACTTTGAATTATTATTTTTCTTTTTAACCTAATACGATGAAAGCAGTTGTTTATAGCACTCAGTCATTTGAGAAAGAGTTCATAGCCAAGGCAAACCAAAAAAAGCATGATATTACTTTAATATCTAATGCCTTAAATCTGCAAACAGTACAGTTTGCCGAAGGAAAAGACGCTGTAATTGTTACGGTTAATGACGATTTGTCGGCAAATGTAATTAATGAGCTTAAAAATCTAAATGTAAAATACATCACCAATCGCTCAAACGACACTGATCATATAGATAAAGTACAAGCCAGCATCTTAGGTATTAAACTGGCCAACGTATCCAACGAAAGTCCACAAGAAATCGCAATGCAAACCATTAAAAATTTAGATAATTGGCAGGCAAATAAGTGCGCCGGAAAAGCTTGTGTTTGTGCAAATGCTTGTCGATCAAAATAATCAAATGATTAATTTTTTATAAAGAATGCTATGGAAAATTCTGCGCTCATCAAAAAATATAATGTACCAGTTCCCAGATATACCAGCTACCCAACAGTTCCTTTTTGGGATAACAACAGCTTTAATAAAACCTTATGGATAAAGGAAGTTAAACAGGCATTTAATCAAAGTAACCAAAAGAGTGGCATTAGCATATACATTCACTTGCCCTATTGCGAGAGTTTGTGTACTTATTGTGGATGCAATACTCGTATCACAAAAAATCATGGGGTAGAAGAGCCCTATATTAAAGCCATTGAAAAAGAATGGATGATGTATGAGGATTTATTTCACGAAAAACCCATCATCAAAGAATTGCACCTTGGAGGTGGAACACCTACCTTTTTTACTCCAGAAAATTTAAAATCATTAATTACAAATATCTTATCAGGATGTGAAATCCATCCCGAAGCAGAGTTTAGTTTCGAGGCTCATCCGGCTAATACAACCCAAGCGCATTTAGAAACCTTATATGAATTAGGGTTTAGACGTTTGAGCTTAGGAATTCAGGATTTTGATCCTAAAGTTCAGCAGATTATCAACCGTCATCAAACTTTTGAAGAGGTAAAAGAGGTGACAGAGAATGCCCGTAATTTGGGATATACATCCATTAATTATGATTTGATTTATGGCTTACCACTTCAAAATATAGCTGGCTTATTAGATACATTGGATAAAGTAAAATTATTAAATCCCGATCGTATCGCTTTCTATAATTATGCTCATGTGCCATGGATTAAACCAGGGCAAAGGATGTTTACCGAATTGGATTTACCCAATTACGAATTAAAACAACAATTGTATGAGTTAGGTAGGAGTGTCTTAATAGCAGCGGGATATCAGGAAATTGGGATGGATCATTTTGCTTTGCCAAGCGATAGTTTATACAAGTCTCAAGAAGATAGAAAATTACACCGAAATTTTATGGGTTATACCCATCAATATACGCAGTTGATGATTGGTTTAGGAGTTTCATCTATCAGTGACAGCTGGACAGCTTTTGCCCAAAATGTAAAAAAAGTAGAAGAATATTTAGAGCTGATTGATGCTGGAGAATTGCCTGTTTTTAAGGGACATTTACTCAATGAAAGTGATTTGATTTTGAGGAAACATATCCTAAAAATCATGTGTCATGGAGAAACAACTTGGGACAGGTTAGACTTGATGCATCACGAGTTTAAAAAGAGCCTTCACCGTTTATATGAATTTGAAAAAGATGGTTTAATTATCAAAACTGATCATAAATTAAAAGTTACTCCAAAAGGAAAACGGTTTTTAAGAAATATCTGCTCAGCTTTTGATGCAAGACTACACGAAGAGAAACCTAAAGAGCAATTGTTTAGTATGGCTTAATTTCAATTAGATTTTTAGAAATCTAAGTATGATGATGCATAAGGGGTAGTATCATTTTTTTTTAGTGTCTGTACTCATTTTGTGTGATATGATTTTAACCTACATTGAATCAAATTAAACAATCAATAAAATGAAAGCATTAGTTTATCACGGACCCGGAAAGAAAGCATGGGAAGAAGTACCTAAACCAGTTATCAATAAATCAACAGATGCAATAGTTAAAATTTTAAAGACTACAATTTGCGGAACAGATTTGCACATCATGAAGGGCGACCTTCCAGACGTGACGGATGGCAGAATTATAGGGCATGAAGGAGTAGGAATAGTAGAGGAAGTTGGCGCTTCTGTCAGTAATTATAAAAAAGGAGATCATGTGATAATTTCTTGTATCACGTCATGTGGTAAATGTGAATATTGCAAGAAAGCCATGTATTCGCACTGCGTTGATGGTGGCTGGATTTTAGGAAATTTGATAGATGGCACTCAAGCGGAATATGTACGTATTCCTTATGCCGATAATAGTTTATACCCAATTCCGGCTGGTGCCGATGAAGAAGCTTTGGTGATGCTGAGCGACATTTTACCAACAGGTTATGAATGTGGCGTTTTAAACGGACAAGTAAAACCTGGCGATGTAATAGCGATTGTAGGTGCTGGACCTATTGGAATGGCGGCCTTATTAACCGCTCAGTTTTATAGCCCTTCAGAAATCATCATGATTGATATGGATGATAACCGTTTAGCTTTATCAAAAACATTTGGAGCCACACAGACCATCAATACAGCTCAAGTAAATGCGGTTGACGAAATCATGAAACTGACTGATAAAAAAGGAGTAGATGTAGCCATTGAGGCTGTAGGTATTCCAGCAACATTTGAATTGTGTGAAAAAATTATTGGCGCTGGCGGTCACTTGGCTAACATTGGTGTACACGGTAAAAGCGTAACCTTGCATATGGAAGATTTATGGTCAAAAAATGTAACCATTACTACCCGTTTGGTAGATACTTCTACTACCCCATTACTTTTTAAAACTGTACAATCGGGTAAGTTAGAACCAAAAAACCTGATTACGCATCATTTTAAATTAGATGAGATTATAGATGCTTACGAAGTCTTTGGGAACGCAGCTAAAGAAAAAGCCTTGAAGGTAATATTAACTAGTTAGACGATTAAGATTGACAAATCTTGAGAAGCCCGTTCTTTTGAACAGGCTTTTTTTTTGATTAAGATTTTTAAGTGGATATAAAATCCTTTATAAATATTTATACTTTTCCTTTGTATTTTGGATCAAAATCAATCATCCATTCAATACCGTATTTGTCTCTAAACATCCCAAAATAAGAACCCCAAGGACTATCCTGAATAGGCATTTCTATACTTCCACCTGCTGAAAGTCCGTTAAACAATTGATCCGCTTCTTCACGACTCTCTGCACTTACAGATATCTTAGACCTGTTTTCATTTTCATTTACCTTACCCATAAACTCGGGGATATCATTGGCCATCAAAACATTATTGCCAATAGGCAAAGCAATGTGCATAATTTTGTTGGCTTCAGCTTCTGAAACCTCAAACCCAGGTGTTGGCATGTCTTTGAAACGCATAATTGTTGCGAATTCTCCGCCAAATACTGATTTGTAAAAATTGAATGCTTCCTCGGCATTACCGTTAAAGTTGATGTAAGGGTTTATAAGTGCCATAATTTAATTGGTTTTTATTTTTAAAAATGATGTTTAATTATCTATAATCAAAAATAGAATTTAATTAAAAGATAAATAAGGGGTAAAAACGTATAATATAGGGGAAATTACGACATAAATTAAAGTGTTTATTTCGTTTCGATATCAACTATCTTCTGTCCTTTTTCACCTAAATAATGAGTGATGATTTTTTCATAAACGCTTGTTCCGGTATCAGAATTGGTAAAAATCAAAAGTCCCTGCTTAGTTTTTGGGAAAATAAATACGATAGTTTGAACGCCTTTATCTGAGCCACCATGCGACAAAGCGTATTCTCCATTACCTAAATCATATTTTTCGAACCCTAAACCAAAGTGCTTCCCTCTAATGCTAGCCACCTGATTAGTAATCATTTCATTGAATACTTGTTTGCTGAGACCATCACTATCCATTACGCTCACTAAAAACTTCCCATAATCTTCAATAGTGGTCATTAAATCGTCGGCTCCATTTGGAGTTGTGCTTTTTACAGTAGGATATGTATTTCCATCTTTATAATAAGGAAGCGCCAATCTTGAAGTATCTATATGGTCAAATACAAATTTGGTATCCTGCATTTTCAAAGGTTTAAAAATGAGTTCGCTGGCTAATTCTGTTAATGATTTCTTAAACTTCCTTTCTAAAGCTTTCCTCAAATATTCTAATCCTTCACCAGAATATTGATACTTAGTTCCGGGATCGAATTGGAAGCTCAGTTTTTTATCCTTATTCATATATCGCCAATTAGGGAAGCCTGTTTGATGGCTCAAAATGAGCCTGGTCGTCAGTTTTTTATTTCTTGGATCGTTGGCAATATCAGGATCGGTCCAATATTTATAAAGAGGTTCGTCTAAATTCCATTGACCTAAACTCACTAATTTTAAAGCAACCATTGCTGTTACCGGTTTTGTTAAAGAAGCCACATTAAAAATAGTATTGTAAGGTGCGGCAACACCTTTGGTAATTTCTCCAAAAACTTTTAATTGTCGAAGCTTTCCGTTTTCAATGATGCCGATACCAAGTGTTGGAACTTTATTTTCTTTTATCCATTGTCCGATAGCGATGTCATCATCAAAAATGGAAGCTGTTGAAGAAGATATTTGCTCTTCCACATGTTCGAAACTCAAAGATTTGAAGAGTTTCCATTCATCATTTTCTAACAACCAAACGTGAGTGAACTTTGCAGAACTACCGAATTTTTCAGGTTTACCTGTTTGTTTCTCAAAAAACTGATGCACACCTTCTTGAATGGCTCCATATAGTTTTCCACTTTTATATAATGCAAATATTTTTGTACTTCCGGGTATCAATTCTCTTCTGGCTTGGTATTCGCTTGGATTTTTGCACAAACCATTACGGAAATCAGCTAGAAATTTTGTTTTGTCGGAAATACCGTCTTTATCGTGGAAGAACTCGAATTTTTCACTCAACAAATTTTCAAACTGCGGAATGTCGCAAGTGTTAAAACCAACATTAAAAAGGAGACTGTCTTTTGAAAGAATGGTTTTATAGAGGTCAGAATTTTTGTCAACTTGTGCCTGACTTTCGATTACTAAAGTGAAGATGAAGAGGAGGCTGAATAGGGTACGCTTTGTCATTGATTATTTTTTTTACAAAGATCAAAAGCAAATTAATTTTTACTTTAAAATCTCCCCGTCAATAACCCGACAAATTCACGTCAGCTTTATATCATACTGAAATTCAATTTGTAATGGAGCTTTTTCTTCTGGTCTATTGCTACTGCATTTCTTAAAATGAGGTAGATATTAGAAAGTAACAAGCAGATGATTAAGATCAACGTAAAGCTACGTCCAAGTTTCAAGAAGATTCCCAACATAAAAATAATAGGAGCGATGATGGTCCACATGATTTGTAAAGAGATAATTTGTTTAGTAATGGGATTCTTCAACTTCATAGTGAACATTAATAGCAAGGGCACCAAAATGTTCAAAAGAGGAACCACGACAAAGGGTAGAGACGAAAGATTAATCAACTTAATTTTAGAATAGTTAATTGGAATAGGTTCTTCGTTATCTTCTTTTTCTTCAACTTCTAGAGGTTGATGGGTTAACTCTTTTTCTAGCACACCTAAAGTTTCTGCCAAAACCCGAAGCGTATATCCCTTCGGATCTTTTCCTGCTTCAATTCGTTGAATGGTCCTTACCGAAACAGTAGATTTCTCAGATAATTCTTCTTGAGTGAGGTTTTGTTTTTCTCTTAGTTGCTTTAATTTGGACATGTTGATTTTAGAGATTTTTTAATTTACCGAAATTATCTAAAATGCTGTACAA
>JAHJVW010000088.1 GCA_018828585.1 Bacteroidota bacterium | reverse complement strand
ATAAATAAAAATACTGAATAAATATTCAAATAAAAAAGGAATGAAATTAAATAAATATCATCCCTTTAAATCATATTTTTTTTGAGTTTAATCTAGCTTTATCAATCCTCCTTTACCATCTTCTGAAATAATCAAATCTGCCATTCCAGTAAACAATCCATTTTCAACTACACCGGGGATTTGATTAATTTTCATATTCATTTCAGCTGGATTTGGGATTTTATCAAATTTACAATCCACAATCAGATTTTGATTGTCTGTAATCACCAAGCCACCGTCCTTTTCTCTGAATTGGGCAATGCAACCTAAAGCAGTTAATTGCATCAAAGTAATCTCTTTAGCAAAAGGAGTGACTTCAACAGGCAAAGCAAAACTTCCTAGTACATCTGATTTTTTTGCCGCATCCGCAATGATGATGTAAAAATCGGTTACAGATGCAATAATTTTTTCACGCAATAAGGCTGCACCTCCCCCTTTAATTAAATTCTTATTTCCATCAAATTCATCAGCACCGTCAATAGTAATATCTATTTTCTTTACATCGGAGATAGGTAATAATGAAATATTGAGTTCTAAAGCTAGCTTTTCGGTAGCTTTAGATGTGGGAACACCTTGAATTTTCATGCCGCTTTTCACCATCTCTCCAATTTTCATGATTGCAAAATAGGCTGTTGAGCCGGTTCCTAAGCCTACTATCATATTGTCTTTTACATACGCAGCAGCAGCTTCTCCTACTAATTGTTTTGGATTCATTTGATTTATTTTGATGGATACTACAAATTTGATGAATTAATCTTACTAGACAAGCCTATTTAAAATTTAATTACTTGGCGTTTATTTCGTATTCATGTCTATTCATCTATTTTCCAAATTTTACAGTATCTATCTTTATTGTTATTTTTTGAAAGGTTTTATGAATAATATTTATATTTGCATTAATAAAAGTTAGAACATGAAAAATATAGGAATAATTATAATGGCAATCGGAGCTTCAATCATATTAGGGGCTCTAGTTTTGACTAAAGCGCAAGACTTTAACCCGATGGATTCAACTAACGGAATTAATGCTTCTGCTTTAGAGTTTTTTGGAGGATTATTAGTTGCGGGTGTAGGGATTGTAATTTTCGCTAACGCACAACAAGCTGCTAGATCATCGAAATAATTATTTTCTAAAAATATTTGAAGCCATTTTGGAAATTCCTTAATGGCTTTTTTTATTCCTCAATCAAATCTATATACCAAAATCCTAAATTCTTAGGTTGCTTTTCTTCTTTTTGAAAACAATTATCATCTGCATTCTTTGGAGCTTGATAAGATTTAAAAACCTTTTCTCCTAAACTATAAGCGATTGGATTCTTAAATATAGGTCCCTCAAAAGCAAAAGTGTGGAACTCGCCATTTTCACCGCAAACATCAACATCTTTGGGCAAATCCTTAATCAATTTCTCGTCAATTACTTTCCCTAAAAATTCTCCTAATCGCTCTTGAGTACAGGCGATTACCGTTTTAAAACCCAAACCTAAAAATTCTTGAATCAATTCATTAGAATCTCTTTTCCAGATAGGAAATATCCCCTTCAAACCAATTTCAGCTAATCTATCTTCACGATATTTCTTTAAGTCTTCTAGAAAAATATCCCCAAAAATAGAATGAGTAATTCCTTCTGCTTTTAATTTATCTAAATGCAATCTCATTGTTTCATCATAATCGCTCATGGTAGGCATTTCGGGCAATCGGATTTCATACAGTGGAATACCTATTGCCTTTGCTTGTTTCAACAGCAAAGCATAGCGCACACCATGCATAGAAACTCTGTTTACACTATCATTGATAGATGTTACTAAATATTTAATATCAAGCGTTGGATTTTGCAAACAATGATACAAGGCTAAAGAAGAATCTTTTCCTCCACTCCAATTAAAAATACAGGGTATTTTATTCATTTTTTAATAATTTTTCGACCAATAAAGGAACAGCAATACTTGCCCTCTCTTTAATTTTAATCACGGGGTTGGGTAAGTTTACAGATGGTATTTTAGGATCAATCACATAAACGGGAATATCAGCTCTGGCTAGTTCTAATAAACCTGCAGCCGGATAAACTGCTAAAGAACTCCCAATTAAAATCACCATATCTGCTTTGGGCATTTCATACATGGCCTTGGTAATCATAGGGACAGCCTCGCCAAACCAAACCACATGCGGTCTAAGTTGTGAACCTAACTCACACATTTCGCCCATTTTTATTTCATGACTATTCATTTTATACAGCAGAGCTGGATTTCTGCTAGAGCGTGAATACATAATTTCACCATGTAGATGGATAATCGCTTTTGAGCCTCCTCTTTCATGTAAATCATCGATATTTTGAGTAATAATAAGGGTTTCGAATTTCGATTCTAATTTGGCTAAAGCCAGATGAGCCGGATTTGGCTGAGCTACCATTACCGATTTTCGCCGATCGTTATAAAATTGCTGAACAAGCTCTGGATTTCGCTGCCAAGCTTCAGGAGTTGCCACATCTTCTATATTGTATCCTTCCCAAAGTCCGTCTGCATCTCTAAAAGTATTCAATCCGCTTTCTGCGGAGATACCAGCTCCAGTTAAGATGATGATTTTTTTCATTTCAACGCTATTTATTTTAAAACCATTGGCAAACCCGAAATCATAAAAATGGCTTTATCTGCCTTTTTTGCAATGTATTGGTTGGTCCAACCTTGTAAATCAGTAAATTTTCTTCCTGATTCTGAATCGGCATGTAGGCCCATCCCTAGTTCATTAGAAATGATGATGAAAGTTGCATTTTGCATAGACAGTTTATCAATTTCAATTTTTATCTGCATTAAAGCTTCCTCAATTTCATATTTGGTATCTACATAAAAATTAGTGAGCCATAAAGTCACGCAATCTAAAACAACTACTCTTCCTGTAAAATCAATTTTCGAGGGATATTTCTCTTCTTCGATATTTTCCCAACGCTCGTCTCTGTCGTTTTGGTGACGTTTGATTCTTTGGTCAAAATCAGCATCCCAATTTCTGGCAGTTGCCAAATAGATAGGGTTTTGTGATAAACTTAATGCCAATGCCTGAGCATATCCACTTTTTCCAGACCTTGCTCCTCCTGATATGTAATGAATCATCTTAATTTTTAGAATTACGATTTGTGATTTTAGATTGAATTTTTTAATCTTCCAAAATTAAGCTCATAAAAAAAGCGATGATTGCTCATCGCTTTCTTAAATATTTTAAAGCTTACAAAGCAATTTCGCGATTTGCTTTTAAGATAGTAAATTTTGACTTCGCTAATTCAAAACCTCCGTAAAGAATGGCGCCAAATAGTAGGTTTCCAAACAATAAATTTCTCTCGAAAGGAATTGCCGCTACCAGAGATTGAAAATAACCTTCGATACCTTTACTGTATAAAGTGCCAGCTAACCAAGGCTCGATATCAGTTACTAACCAATGTAAAGCTACCCCTGCTAAAGAAGCCAAAAATACTGAACCAACATTTACTTTTTTAATAAGGCTTCCAATAAACACCATCGCTGCAAAACAAATATATACCCAAGCAAAACCGCCATAAAATAAGTTCCACTCTCCTGTATAACTATGTGTGATAAAAATATCACTCACAAAAAGAATTAACAACGGAACTAAATAAGCTTTGTATCTATTGGTATAATAAGTACCTCCAAAAAGTGCAATTGCCCCTATGGGTGTAAAGTTAGACCATACAGATTGTTCTCCTAAGTAAATAAAACGGGTAGCAACAGCTGCTATCATCATGAAGAAAAGAACCCAGTTTCTGATGTTTAAATTTTTAAGTGACATAGTTTTTATTTGTTGGTAAAAATACAATTCTTTAGTTAAAATTAAAGCTTAAACCTGCATTAAAATTTGTTCCCATGGCGGTGTATCCAGCAAAGTCATTATAATCAGCGTTCAAAATATTTTTAACATCAGCAAATAACATGATTTTTTTAAACTGATATTGCACATAGGCATCTACTTTACTGTAGCTTTTTAAGTTTACAGATACTGCTTTAAAAGTAGTCGGATCATAATACTGATCTAAACGATTATCATTCCATCTGTAATTTAAGCTGGTATAAAATTTAGGTGTAAAAGCATAACCTAAAGTTGCACCAAAGCTATTTTTAGGTCTCCTAATTAAATTAAAAGTTTCTGTAGACACATCGCTAGTTTTAACTTTTCCATCTACATAATTATAGAAAGCATTAAAATTTAGTTTAGAATCTGGTTTAAAACCGAGTTGAACTTCTAACCCTTTATCGTTTTGTCTATTTTGATTGATGTAGCTAAACTTAGGTCCAAAATCAATCACATCTTTTAACTTCCTTTTAAATATGGAAGTCGTGAAAGATAATTTGTTATCTAAAAAATTAGCCTGAATACCTGTTTCATAGTTTTGCGAAGTTTCAGGTTTTAAATTAATGTTACCATAGTCAGAATATAATTGATATAAACTTGGCACACGGTAAGCTGAAGAAATGTTAGCATAAACTTTCAATTGATTGTTAAATACTAGGGATGGATTAATGGTGTAAGTAAAATTATCTCCGTATTGGCTATGGCTGTTATATCTTCCACCTAATTCCATTCTAAAAAGATTTCCCCCTTTCAAAAACAACGAAGTATAAAGACTACTGATATGATTATTGCTATTTAAAGAAGATGGATAAGTAGGATCGATATACTTTTGGTCGGTACTGTTGTATTTGTAATTGGCACCAGAAGTAATCCCTAAAACATTATTGAATTGATAATTAAATATCGCTTCCATATTGGAAATATTCCCTTTGTTTTTAATTATTGTGGGATTATTATCAAATTGATTCTTGACATTATTTTGAGAGAAAACGAGACTTAAATCGCCTTTGGTCAAACTTAATTTAGCTCCTAAGTTCGCAAATAAAGCGGTTTTATCATAAGTATAACCAACAGCATCAGAGAAAGCACCATTATCTAAATCGGCTTTGTTTTGGTTGGCTTGTAAACCTCCATTTAGGGTAATCCTATTTCCTAGGTATTGCGACAGATTTAAACCAAAACCTATTTGTTTAAAACCGTCCTTTTCAAAGATGACATTTGGATCAGCTGGCTCGGCAGAGGAAATACTCTTAGAGCTTAGGTTGGAAAAATTTAAATTGATTTTGGTTTTATTTAATTGACCATTTAAGCCAATAACTTGTTTGTAGGTATTGTAACTACCTCCGCTCAATAAGGCACTTGCAGTTAGTTTACCTTCGCCTTTTTTGGTGATAATATTGATGACACCAGCCACAGCATCTGATCCATATAGGGTAGAACTTGCGCCTTTTAGTATTTCAATTCTTTCAATTTGGCTTACATCAATTGCGGCAATGTTAAACTCTCCTGAAATTCCTGAGGCATCATTCACTGCAATTCCATCAATTAAAATTAAAGTATTTGCAGTAGAAGCGCCGCGTAAATAAACAGATTGTATTCCACCAGGGTTACTTCCACTCCCGCCAATAATTAATCCCGAAACAGTATTTAACAATTCGGGCAAACTTCGGCCTTGGGCTTTTGCAATGTCTTCTTTGGTGATGATATTTACAATTTTACCTACATCGGCTAATTTTTTTGGCGAACGGGAGGCAGTGACTACTACCTGATCCAAATTTGTGGTATCTCTTGTTTGAGAGACGGCAGAGGTACTTAAAAGTACCAGTTGCGCCAACCCTAGGCCGGCTACAACGATTGTGTTTCTTTTTTTCATTTTGTTGTGAGTGTTAGCCCACAGCAAACAGAAAACTGATTAATTTTGAAATGGAAATACTTTGCGAAGTATCTGCACCCAAAAGCTTCAATCCCCGAAAGCTATGAATTTTAATGTTTTGGCAGGTCTTCTGACTTACTCCCTGTTTTTCGGCCTTCCCATTCCTATGCATCGAAACAGTGACCTTTAGATTGAAAAACAGTTTTATAGAGCTTACAGCTGCGGGACAGTTTAGGATTTACACCTTTATTCCCTTTTAATCCCGACCTCAATCGGGAACCATAACATTGCAAAAGTAAAATTTTAAAATATATAGGCTTAATTATTTTATTAACAATTCTCAAAAAACTAAATTGCTGATCATAAATTATTCTTTTTTTGGACTTCACGATAATCTTATCACTAAAACATCATCATAAAAAATGAAAAATCTAAAATTAATCATCATCCTCACTATTATGATTCAAGTATCGGCGAAAGCCCAAAACCCCATTGAAGAAATATTAAATAATAATCCTGATTTATTTAAATCCGTTTTAGAAGATCCTAACCATAAAGAAGTTCAAATTATTTACACACAAATTAATAGAGATAAACATCAAAAGCCTCATTTTATAACTTATAGTTATCAGCTAGATGCTCAGCATTATTTCTACCCAGCAAGCACTGTTAAACTACCTACTGCAATTTTCGCTTTGGAAAAACTAAACGAACTAAAAATTAAAGGCTTAAATAAAAGTAGCATTATGCTTACAGATAGTGCATTTGTAGGGCAAACTAAAGTAACCAAAGATTCAACTGCTAAAAATAGTTTGCCATCAATTGTTAATTACATTAAAAAAATATTGTTAGTAAGTGATAATGATGCTTTTAATAGGTTATACGAGTTTACGGATAGGAAGACCATCAATCAAAAATTGAAAGATTATGGCTTTAAGAATTCTAGAATTATTAATCGACTTGCAATTGGTGATGCTGGTGAAAGTGTAAGGCATACCAATCCCATCAACTTTTATGATGGTGATCAATTAGTTTATCAAAAGCCTCCCGCTTATGACGCCAACGATTATCCATTAGAACTGAATCATTTAATTAGAGGTAAGGCTTATTTAAACACAAATGATCAATTAATTAACGAGCCTTTCGACTTTACCGGAAAGAATGTTTTTGCTCTTGCAGATCAGCAAGAATTGATGAAACGTTTATTCTTTCCGGATGCATTTCCAAAGTCTAAGCGTTTCAATTTAACCGACGATGATTATCGGTTATTATATAAATACATGAGCATGTACCCTACAGATAGTGAAAATCCAACTTACAGCCGTCCTGATTATTTCCCTGCATATTGCAAATTCCTTTTTTATGGTGCTGATCCCAAAGCTGAAATCAATCCTAACATAAAAATCTTTAATAAAGTGGGCGACTCGTATGGCTATACTATTGACAACAGCTATTTTATTGACCAAAAAAATGGTATCGAATTCTTTTTAGCAGCTGTTATTCAATCAAATGATAATGATATTTATAATGACAATCATTATGAATATGATACTGTTTGCTTTCCATTCCTTAAAAATTTAGGACAAAAAATTTATGAGAATGAACTAAAAAGAGGAAAGAAATATACCCCAGACCTATCAAAATGGTTTGAATAGCTAATTATTTAAGGAAAAATAAAATTTATCTATTAATTTTTAAATAATTGGTATAGTTATGGTATCGCAAGTAATATAACATTCGTATATATTATTAAACATCATAATATGAAAACAATTACTCACTCAGACAACAGTAACAGAGATCAAGAAAATTACGGTGGTGAATTCTCCATCTTAAACTCTCATCAATACACCGAAAACGCATCAAATAAAAGCGAAGATAAATCTATAGCTTACACTAGTTTTCTATATATTTTATCTATTTTAAGTATTGCCTGCTGGATTATTTCTTTAAAAATTCTTCCATTTGGAGATATGTTTCAGTTTTTATTAGGAGCAGTTGTACTTACTGTAAACATGATGGTCTTTAAGTGGACAAAATTATAAATGCAAATTCTTCAGAATTGGCTCAGATTTTATCGCTAATATAGCATCATGTTAAAAAGTCTGATTTTAATCTTCTTTATTTTATTCCCATTCTACCTAAAAGCTCAGGAAAAAAATCTCGATTATTTTATCAATCAAGCTAAAACGAATTCTCCACTTTTAAATGATTATCAAAACCAGCTTTTGATTTTATCATTAGATAGTAGCAAGTTGAGGGCAGGTTTAAAACCACAGGTGAACGCATCTTCTAACTTATTGTATGCACCTATTATAAGAGGTATAGGTTTCGACCCTGCCATCACTAATGGTCAGATAGTAAGCGCATTAGTTACCGTAAGTAAACAAATCACTACTAAAGATCGATTAAATACTTTGTTAAAGAGTTTACAGCTCAATAGGGATAGTTTAGGTAATCAGCGAGCTTTTACAGTCTTGGATTTAGAAAGAGGAGTTTCAGCACAATACATTACTACTTGGGGAGACCAACAAATTGTACAATTAGCTAAGGAGACCCTGCAACTTTTAGAGAAACAAGATACCCTGTTAAAAAAGCTAACGCAAGGTTCTGTTTTCAAACAAACCGAATATTTGGCTTTTAAAGTAAATTTAGAACAGCAGTATTTAACACTCATGCAGAGTCAAAATCAATATAAAAACGATTTTGCTGCACTTAATTACTTAAGTGGAATCGCAGATACTACGTCTTATGCCATTTCCTCCCCTCCTGTTCGAGTAATAAACGTTCCTAAATTTACCGAAAGTCTACTATTTAAAAAGTACCAAATTGATAGTTTAAAAACTTTAAACGCTTTAGACCAACTTTCGTTGAATTATAAACCCAAACTCAATGTATTTGCCGATGGTGGCTATCAATCATCATTACCTCAGCAAGCTTATAAAAACTTTGGTTGGTCTGTTGGTTTAAACCTAAGTATTCCTATATATGATGGTGGCTTAAGAAAATTGACTACCCAGCAAATTAATCTAAATCAAAGAACGCAAAATAAATACAGAGACTTTTACAAGATTCAATACGATCAACAAAAAAATCAATTTCAACGAATGATTGATCAATACGAATCATCAATAAATAAAGCCAAGAAACAACTTAATTATTCTAAAACTTTGATAGATGCAAATGCATTACAAATGAAAACTGGAGATGTTAGAATGACTGATTATCTGATATCTATTAATAATTACTTAAACTTAAGGGTGAATATCATTCAAAATAAAATCAATCAATTACAAATGATTAATCAACTGCAATATTTAAAGTAAAATGAATATGAAATTATTATATACTTTAAGTTTATCTATTTTGATACTCGCCTCTTGTGGAGGATCTGGCGCTGGTGATGCTTCTGGAGAAGCGGTTAAAACTGTTACACCGGTAACTGTCACATCACCTGAAAACATTTCTTTAAACGAAGAAATCACTTTAAATGCCACATCTACTTATTTGTTAAAGTTTGGTGTTAAAGCCAATATTAACGGCTATATTCAATCTTCATCTGTAAAGATGGGGCAATCAGTTAGTAAAGGAAGTACCTTGTTTGTTTTAAAAACAAAAGAAGCTAAAAGCTTGGGTAATACCATTAATAAACTAGATCCATCTTTTAATTTTTCGGGTTTAAACCGAATTAAAAGCCCGGTAAATGGTTTCATTACCAATCTAAATCATCAAACTGGTGACTATGTGCAGGATGGGGAACAGCTGGCCGAACTAACTGATAAAAGTAGCTTCGGTTTTTTGATGAGTTTGCCTTACGAGTATAATCAGCTTTTAGCTAAAAATAAAAATGTCACCATTCATTTACCTGATGGAAGAAATATTACTGGAATAGTCGCCCAAATTATGCCTGCTTTAGACTCGGCTACACAAACCCAAAAAGTTTTGATCAAAATCCCTTCTCAATATACTATTCCAGAGAATTTGATCGCAACTATTGCCATCTCTAAAAATACTTCCTCAAAAATTTCTTTACCAAAAGAAAGTGTTTTAGCCGATGAAAGTCAGCAAAAATTTTGGGTTATGAAAATGATTAACGACAGTACAGCTGTTAAAATCTTTATAAAAAAGGGGATTGAGGCGAATAATAGAATTGAAATTTTATCTCCAGACTTCACTGGATTAGAGAAAATATTGTTATCCGGAAATTACGGTTTAGCAGATACCGCACTAGTTAAAATTAAACATTAAAAGATTGAACAAATCATTTTTTCATCATTATAAAAGCCCTTTATTGGTTTTGGTTTTGCTCATCCTCATTGGTGGGATTTTTTCGTTTCAGAAAATGCAAACTGCACTTTTCCCTGAAATTACTTTTCCTAAAATCAAAATTATTGCAGATGCAGGTCAACAGCCTGTTGGCCAAATGACGGTTGCCGTAACCCGACCGCTGGAAAATGCCATTAAACAAGTCCCTGATTTAATTAAGATTCGAAGTATCACTAGTCGTGGAAGTTGTGAAATATCTGCTTTCATCAATTGGAAAGCCGATATTAATTTAAGTCAGCAGCAAATAGAATCCAGAATAAACCAAATCAGAAGTACACTACCTGCTGATGTAAATATTGTGGTAGAAAAGATGAACCCTTCCATTCTTCCCATTATTGGTTATTCTGTAAACAGTAAGGAGCGTTCGCCAATCGAATTGAAGCAAATGGCTTTATATACCATCAAACCTTTCCTATCGCAAGTAGCAGGTATAAGCGACGTGAGAATCATTGGTGGAAAGTCAAAAGAATATTGGGTCATCCTCAATCAGGAAAAAATGAGCCAATTAGGCTTAAATCCTGCAAAGCTATCTCAAGCTTTGAATCAAACAAACTTTGTAAAATCTAACGGTTATTTATCTGATTATAGATTACTCTACCTCACCGTAACCAATGCCCAAATCACCAATGCCAAGCAATTAGGTGAGATGATTGTTCAAAATGATGGAAAAAGAGCTATTCAATTAAAAGACATTGCCAAAGTCGAAATACATGAAGCAAAAGAATACATCAAAGTAAATGCAAACGGGAAAGAAAGCTTATTAATCGCAGTCATTAAGCAACCCAACTCTAATTTAGTAGATGTTTCTAAAGCCATGACGGAGAAGGTAGCTGAATTGCAGAAAATACTACCCTCTGATGTGACCATCAAACCTTATTACGTACAGGCAGATTTTGTAAATGATGCGGTAAAAAGCGTAACGGATAGTCTTTGGATAGGGTTGGCATTGGCAATTTTTGTTGCCATCCTATTTTTAAGATCGTGGAAAGCCAGTTTAACTATTCTGATTACCATTCCAGTAACGTTGGCACTTACCTTAATTGTTTTATATTTTACTGGCGAAACATTTAACATCATGACCTTGGGAGCCATTGCTGCCGCTATAGGATTAATAATTGATGATGCCATTGTCATTGTTGAGCAAATACATAGAACCCACGAAGAACATCCAGAAGAGCCCACCAAATTATTGGTTCACAAGGCGATCAACTACTTATTTAAGGCGATGGTGGGTTCTTCCATCAGTACCATTGTGATATTTCTTCCTTTTGTGTTGATGAGTGGTGTTGCCGGTGCCTACTTTAAGGTGATGACCAATACGATGATTATTACTTTGGTTTGTTCTTTCTTTAGTACCTGGATCTTATTACCAGTGGTATATCTTTTCTTAACCAAGGAAAGTAAAAAGAGCGTGATCAAAGAAGATACGCATGTGGTAAAAGAAAGAAAATGGGTTGGCTTTTTTATTCGTAAACCCATTATTAGCTTTGCTTTTATGGTTCTTTTGGTTGCTTCCGTAGTTTTAATTCTTCCAAAATTAGAAACTGGATTTTTACCTGCAATGGACGAAGGAAGTATTGTTTTAGATTACGACTCGCCACCTGGAACTAATTTAGAAGAAACCGATAGGATGTTAAAGGAAGTAGAGAAACTGATTGTAAAAGTCCCTGAAGTTGCAGCTTACAGCCGCAGAACTGGTACACAAATGGGTTTCTTTATTACCGAACCCAATAGAGGCGATTATTTAATTCAACTAAAAAAAGACCGCAGCAGAACTACTGACCAAGTAATTGACGACATCAGGCAACAGATAGAAGCTTCTCAACCTGCTTTAAGAATTGATTTTGGACAGGTAATTGGAGATATGCTGGGCGATTTAATGAGTTCCGTTCAACCTATAGAAATCAAGGTTTTTGGTCCTGATCAAAAAAAAATACAAGCTTATTCTAAGCAGATTGGCACAATAGTAGAAAATGTAAATGGCACCGCCGATGTTTTTGATGGAGTGGTTATTGCGGGTCCATCTATTACTGTTTTGCCAGATTATAATAAACTAGCGCAATTCAACATCAGTCCTGCCGATTTTCAATATCAAATCCAAAATGATTTAGAAGGGAATGTTGGAGGAAACATTTATGATAAACAGCAGCTTACTCCCATCCGTTTTATCAATTCCACAGAAATGAAGGGAATCTCTGGTATTCGACAAATGAATATTTTTTTACCAAATGGTAGTGTAAAACCCATTGCCGAATTTGCCACCATACAAGTAAATAAAGGAGAGGCTGAACTAGAGCGTGAGAATTTACAAACCATGGGTGTGATTAGTGCTCGTTTAAATAACAGAGATTTAGGAAGTACCGTTGCCGAAATTCAGAAAAAGATCAATAACCAAGTTGCTTTAGAAAAAGGTTACAGTGTAAGTTATGGAGGAGCGTACGCCGATCAACAACAATCTTTTAAAGAGCTCTTATTAATTTTATGTTTATCCAGTTTATTGGTTTTCTCTGTTATGCTTTTCCTTTTTAGAGATATCAGGGTAGCAGGAATTATACTTTTGGTGGCCGTTTTAGGAATTTCTGGTAGTTACATATTTTTGTTTTTTACCAATACACCCTTAAATGTGGGAAGTTATACCGGATTAATCATGATGGTGGGAATCATTGGAGAAAATGCCATTTTCACCTATTTACAATACAGTGATGCCCTAAAAGAAATGGATCAGGAAAAAGCGGTGATTTATGCAATTTCCACTCGCTTAAGACCTAAATTAATGACCGCTTTGGGGGCTATTATTGCTTTAATGCCATTAGCTCTAGGCATTGGAACTGGCGCACAATTGCACCAACCTTTGGCTATTGCAGTTATTGGTGGTTTCATAGTCGCCCTTCCACTCTTGCTCATTGTTTTACCTACCTTATTAAACATGATCAAGCCTAAATTAATCGAAAATGAAAATATTGATCGTTGAGGATGAAAGAGAGTTAGCCAATAGCATGGTAAATTATCTTCAAAATGAGGATTATTTTTGTGAGGCTGTCGCCGATATTGATGCTGCTAGAGAAAAAATTGGTTTGTTCGATTACGACTGTATTTTATTGGACATCATGTTACCAAAAGGGAGCGGGTTAGATTTATTGGAAGAAATCAAAAAAGCCAATAAAATGGATGGAGTCATCATTATATCAGCTAAAAACTCGGTAGAAGACCGCATCTTTTCTCTAAAATTAGGAGCAGATGATTATCTGTCGAAACCTTTCAATTTAGCCGAATTAAGTGCAAGAATTCAATCCATCATCCGAAGGCGTAATTTTGATGGAAACAACATCATTCAATATAAAAACTTGGTCATCGATTTAAATGCGAAAAGCGTAAAAGTGGATGATGTGGAGGTTGAAGTCACTAAATCTGAAAGGGCATTGTTGATTTTCTTACTCTTAAATAAAGGAAAAGTAGTATCTAAAAATTCAATAGCCGAACATTTAAGTGGTCAATCTGCCATGTATTTTGATAATTTTGATATCATTTATACCCACATCAAAAATTTAAAAAAGAAACTGGGAAATGCGGGCGATTATATAAAAACAATCTATGGAACTGGTTACAAGTTAGTATGAAGCTGCTCTCCTACAGTTCTCAACGTTATCTAATTTTATCAGCTTTGCTGATTTTATTGAGCATTCCTATTTTCTATTTCGTAGTGAATGCTTTTTTTCTAAAATCAGTAGATGAGTCCTTAATGCTAGAGGCTTCATTTTTACCCGATTATATTCACAATATTAAACAACCCAGCGATCTGGAACTATGGAAAAAAGTGGATAGCAATTTAAAAATTAAACCCTACCAAAAAGAAGATTATAGTACTCAGCCCTTTACTTCTGAAGCTTATAGTAAGATAAGTAAAGAGGTTGAGCAATACCGAAACCTACAAAAAAAAGTCGCTCTTTTTAACCAACAATACATTATTACATTCCGCACTTCGTTGGTAGAAAAAGAGGATTTATTGCAAAGTATCCTCTTCTTACAAATCGGACTCTTACTTTTTCTTTTATTAGGTTCTATCCTGATCAATAGAAGCATTAGCAAAAAAATATGGCAACCTTTTAGAGACATCCTTAACTTTCTACAAAATTTTGAGCTAGGACAGGACTTAAACCCCGAGCAAAAGAAATTAAAAATTGATGAGTTTAATGACCTGAACCAAGAGATTTACCAACTCATCAACAGAACACAAAAAACCTATACTGCACAAAAGGAATTTACAGAAAATGCAGCTCACGAGTTACAAACGCCTATTGCAATCATTAAATCAAAATTAGAACTCTTTTATCAGGATGGAAAACTATCTAATAACCAGAGTGTATTAATAGAACAAATCAATCATACCCTTAATAAGTTAGATGAGCTTAACAAAAGCTTATTGCTATTGGCTAAAATAGAAAATCAACAGTTTGATTTTAAAGATCATATTGATTTAAAAACAGGACTAGAAGAAACGGTTCAAGAATTAGAGTTTTTAGCCGAGAGTAGAAATCAGTCTATAAAATTAATAATACCACAACCCATCATCATTAAGGGCAATGCTATTTTAATTCATCAGCTATTCAAGAACCTCATTATTAATGCTATACAATATTCGCCTTTAAATGAAGAGATAAAAATAAGTGCGGAAACCTATAAGATTATTATTAGCAATAAAGGAGTTCCTTTAGATTTTCCGATTGATAAGCTTTTTAAAAGGTTTTCTAAAAATAACACTCATCAAAGCCATAGCGGAAACGGCTTGGGTTTAGCCATTGCAAAAAAAATAGCCGATTTCCATCAGCTGAAATTGACCTACCAGTATGTTGGTGACGAACATCAGTTTAGCTTATCCCTTTAATTCAGTTTTTACACAGATTGTT
>JAHJVW010000087.1 GCA_018828585.1 Bacteroidota bacterium | reverse complement strand
CAGATGAAAAGCCCCAAGGACAAGAATAAGTAGACATATAATTACCGCCCGACTATCGGAAATTTTTAGCAATAACCTGGCTTTTCAAAAAAAGAAAAAGCTTATTTCATATTTAATCTGTTCAAGTAAAAGACTTATCCTATTTTTGAGGCATGAATATCCTCATCCTTGGTTCGGGCGGCAGAGAAAGTACTTTTGCTTGGAAAATTTCCCAAAGTCCATTATGTAAAAACTTGTTTATAGCTCCGGGAAATGCTGGAACTGGCGCTTACGGAAAAAATGTATCGCTAAAAGTGACTGATTTCGAAGGAATTGCTGAGTTTGTTTTAAAAAACGATGTTAATTTAATTTTAGTTGGACCAGAGGAACCTTTGGTAAAAGGGATTCATGATTATTTTCTAGCTCACGAAGAATTAAAATCTATTCCTATAATTGGGCCCAAAAAAGATGGCGCACAACTAGAAGGAAGTAAAGATTTCTCTAAAGTATTTATGGAAAAGTATGGTATTCCAACTGCTGCTTCACACACTTTCACTTTAGAAACTTTACGCGAAGGATTAACGTATTTAAAACATCATCCGATGCCCGTTGTGCTAAAAGCTGATGGTTTAGCAGCAGGAAAAGGCGTGTTAATTTGCACCACATTAGTGGAGGCGCAAGAAGAATTAAGATTGATGTTAGCCGAATCAAAATTTGGCGAGGCTAGTGAAAAAGTAGTAATCGAAGAGTTTTTAACTGGAATAGAGCTATCCGTTTTTGTATTGACGGATGGAAAAGATTACTTGATTTTACCATCAGCCAAAGATTATAAAAGAATTGGCGAGGGTGATACAGGTTTAAATACAGGCGGAATGGGTTCGGTTTCTCCAGTTCCTTTCGCTGATGATACTTTTTTGAAGAAGGTGGAGGAGCAAGTGGTTATCCCAACCATTAAGGGGTTACAAAAAGAAGGCATCCATTACAAGGGTTTTATTTTTATTGGTTTGATGAATACCAATGGAACACCCAACGTGATTGAGTACAATTGCCGTATGGGCGATCCAGAAACAGAAAGCGTTTTACCAAGAATAGAGAATGATTTTGTGGAGCTTTTAAAAGCTGTCGCTGATGAAAAATTAAAAGATCATACTTTAAAAATATCATCGAAAGTAGCCGCCACGGTAATGTTGGTTTCTGCTGGTTATCCAGGCAATTATATTAAAGGAAAAGGTGTTAGCGGATTGGAAAATGTTAAAGAAAGTCTAGTTTTTCATGCAGGCACTGATTTAGAAAATGGAATGATAAAAACGAATGGCGGCAGAGTTTTAGCAGTTACTACTTTACAGGACGATCTTTTCTCGGCTTTACAGCAGGCAACTGCCGATGCAGGAAGGGTTTATTACGATGGAGCCACCTTCAGAAAAGATATCGGATTTGACTTATTGTAGATTTTTGGGTAATTTAATACCTTGAAATCTAATGCATTAGCTATTCAAAAATACAATGAATGATTAGTTTTGTATTGATTTTGCATCAAATAACAGCTCATTCTAAATATTTTGAAGAAATATTGTTTTGAAAATTTGTCTGGTACGATGTTCTCTTTACAGATTAACCAACAATGAACACTTTAAAAAAATATAGCTTAGGAATTTTATCATTATTACTAATGATCTCTTGCGCCAGACAAAACTTTGAATGGATTAAAATAAATTCTGAAAAGATTATTCTGGCTAAAAACACCATGCCTTTTACAGAGCGTGTAAAAAACGTTGACTTGACCTTGCAAATGCAGGAAAAAATTGAACCTATTTATTATAACGAGTCTTACACTTATTTCAATCAAAACAAAGATAAAGTCGCATCAACAACTACTTCTGAAATAAAAACAGAATCCACTACTAAAGCTTATGCTGTTAAAAATACTACCACAAAAACCATTCAGTTCAACTCAAAAAATGCTTTAAATAAAAACACTGATATAGAATCGGCATCCAAATTAAATGACGCTTTAATAATTCCTCTAAATAAGAAAATAAAAGGAGGAAACATCCCTCATTCGCAAATTAAATCATCGCCAAAGCGTGAAGAGCTGAAAGAATCAACAACTGCTCCGCTTGTTGAAAAAAAACCAGCTATACAAAAAGAAAATAACATTAAAGGAAAAGATGCCAAAACATTAAAAATATCTCAAAAAGGAAAAAGTTTAATGCTTGGAGGAGGAATTCTAATCGTATTAGGTTTAGTTTTAGGATTTATTTTTGGCCGACCGGCTTTTTGGATTTCTGTTGCTGGTTTAGCTTTTACAATTGTCGGTTTTTTTATCAAAAACTAATTTTTAGATTTTTGATCTTTTAAAACTTCCTTTAATTTATCTATCAATTCTGGGCCCCTTAAATTTTTGGCAATAATTTTCCCTTCAGGGTCTAGCAGAAAATTTCTTGGAATAGAAACAACTCCATAAGTTGCGGCAATAATTTGTGTCCTATCTAAAATTTGTGTCCAAACCAATCCATCGGCTTTTACAGCTTTAGTCCAGTTAGCAGAATTTTCGTCGATAGAAACTCCCAAAATGGTGAAGTTTTTATCTTTAAAAGTTTCGTATGCTCTTAAAACATTTGGGTTTTCCTGACGGCATGGTCCACACCATGAAGCCCAAAAATCAACCAACACATATTGTCCTTTAAAGCTTGATAATTTAATTGGAATTTGTTCGGCAGTTTTTTCTTCAAAATCTGGTGCTACTTGGCCAAAATCTAAAGTTTTAGCTTTTTCCAATTTTTTAGAAATATAAATTGCTAATGGATTTTCCTTTAAATGGGCAGACAAACCCTTATAACCAGCTTCAACCAGACTGGTGTTCATATTGTCTACCGCTAAATCGCCATTTAAAGTATATAAACTCACGTAAGAATTGGGATGAGATTTTATAAAATCAACCATTGTTGTTTTCCTGCTCTCCATCAAAGCTTCATATCTATCTTGAAATGTTTTGACCAAATTTTCTTTCTTCATTTGATCTGGAGAAAGCTGGTTAAACTCTTTATTCAGGTCTACCAACTTTTGCTCAATAGGTTTTAAAGCCGATAAAAGATCTTCATGCTCTTGAAAAATAGGTAGACCGGTAACCTTTGCTTTAGCAATAGAATCTTTTGCAATCAAGGTCGCATTACCAGCATCTATAAAAAAACGGAAAATATCTTTTGGCGAATCTCTGTTGGTAAGATCAGTACCACTTTGATCTAACAACAGTGCCGCAAAAGCTGGAGAAGAAACCTTAATATTAAATTCAAATTTTCCGTTTTTAACAACTGCTGAATCTAGTTTTTGCACCTGATCTACGATATGAATTAAATAAATATTCTTATCCGTTGAAAGGTTTTTAACCTCTCCTTTAAGGTGAAAATTAGATTGAGCAAATGCGAATATTGGCGCTAAAGACAATAAGGTTATTAAAAATTTCTTCATCATTTTAATTTAATTTTTGATAAGTACGCCACCATAAATCGGGCATTTCGCCAGCAACCGCTAGCTGATAATCATCGTATAGACAAGGCACTAAATGAAATCGTTCATTCTTTGATCCCAATGTGGGGTATGGAACCTGCATCCACCACCTATCTGTTTTTTTACTTTTTATAAATACCAGTTCATGTGCTTCTTCCTTTAAACTGGTTCTGTAAATCACATAATCTGATTTTGGCTGTAGCGGAATATCTTTTTTACGACTATAAAAACCATCAAAAAAGCACCAAATCATTTGAGCCATCAACATGGCTGTTTGTCCGTTTTGGTCGTAAGCCGGATTAAACTCGTAAAAACCAATAGAAGTTAATTTATCACTATAGCCTGCATATCTGGCCATTTGACAGGCTTCTTCACCATAAAACCCATTTGAACCAGCGTTTGAGTTAGCCATCGCATCTGATGCTCTGATACTCGAAATATCAAAACTAATCATATCTGCATTTCGAATTACCGGTTCGGCAATATGAACTGCTCCACTAATTTCACCTAAACGTTGCGCATCAAAAAATAGCTTATCCATCACTCTTAAACTATCTTGATTTACAAAAAAAGTTTGATAACCCAGGTTGGAGAAGTTGAACAGATAATTAGGCTGGTGTAAGAATATTTTATTGAGGTAAGAGATGGAATTTGTTGCAATGGTATCTTCTGCAGACTCATCCAAATCAAAATGAGAATCAATGATGACCAAATCCACTTTTTGCTCCAACTCTTCATAAGCCATGTACTGAGCGTAAGTTAAATCTTGTCCGCCACCCAAAATGATAGGGAAAATGTTCTTTTTAATGAGTTCAGTTACCACCATTTTAACAGCGATATAAGTATCCGATATTTTCTCACCGGGTTTGATATTTCCTAAATCAACAATTTTAGATTTGAAAGACCCTTCATTTAAACTGTATAGCTTTTCGCGGATATAATCCGGACCCAAAGAACATCCTTGATTATTAACAGCACCTCTATCATCCAAAACACCAAAAATGGCAATATCAAATCCTCCTTCATCTAAATCTGGAAAAGCATCCTGAAAGAAAGTTGTTTTTACTCCTAAATGGCTAGAATAGTAACCTCCTTTGGGGGTAATTTTTGAAACATCAACGGACGAGAAGAAATCAGATAAAGACATAGTTTAAACAATTCTATCAAATATCCATTTTTTCTGCTAAAATGAAAGTTAAAAATAGAACTGAATTGTAAAAGCTGCGTTATAGCATTAAAAATATCTATTGAATTGTGTTTTTAATAATAGTTTTACACCGAAACAAACATTAATATGATTTTAGTTACAGGAGCAACCGGATTTTTAGGAGCCGAATTAGTCGTTCAGCTTTTAGCGGTAGAAAATAAAATCAGATGTATCAAAAGAGAAAACTCACAAATCCCAACCAAATTAACTTCTTTTCAAAATCAGATCGAATGGCTAAATGCTGATATTTTAGATTTTTCTGATTTAGAGGAGGCGTTTGAAGGAATTACAAAAGTTTATCACTGTGCTGCTTTAGTTTCTTTTAATCCCTCGTTAAAAAAGAGACTATTAGAAGTAAATGCAGAAGGAACTGCCAATGTGGTGAATTTGTGTTTAGAAAAAAGCATTGAAAAATTAATTCATGTAAGTTCTATTGCCACTTTAGCCGATGCAAAAGGTGATGAATTAGTAGATGAAACATTTTTCTGGGAAGGTTTTGAAAAACACGAGGGTTATGCTGTTTCAAAATACAGAGCGGAAATGGAGGTTTGGCGTGGAATTCATGAAGGGTTAAATGCGGTAATCATAAACCCTTCGCTAATAATTGGTGAAGACGCTGGGACTGAGGGTACTGGCTCGTTATTTGAAACCATCAGAAAAGGAATCAACTATTTTCCCATAGGCGGTGCTGGTTTGGTAGATGTTAAAGACGTTGCCAAAGCCATGATTTTATTGATGCAAAGCGATATCTGCAACGAAAGATTCATTCTCAATGGGGAGAATGTTTTATATAAACATTTATTCGAAATCTCCGCCACGGCATTTGGAATTCCTACTCCAAAAAAAGCTTTAAAACCATGGATGATGAATTTTGCATGGCGAGCAAATCAGCTTAAAAATTTATTTACTAGAAGTAAAGGAGGTTTGAATAAAACCACTGTTCAAGGCGCTTCGAAGGTGAGCAGATTCAACAATGAGAAAATTAAGAATGCAGTCGGAATTGAATTTATCTCCGCAAAAGAAAGCATTACCAAAATTGCAAATAGTCTAAAATCTGCTTAAATCTCAAAAAATTTAGCTTTTTACCAATCATTTGTGCAATTTTAAAGCATTAAAACAAATGCTTTGAAACCACACTTTATCATAGATTTCGACAGCACTTTTACACAAGTAGAAGCGCTGGACGAATTAGCCCGAATTTCTTTAAAAAATCATCCCGACAGGGAATCTATTTATCAGCAGATTGAAGATTTAACCAATCAAGCAATGGAGGGTAAACTTTCTTTCGGGGAGAGTTTAACTGGACGAGTGAAACTTTTAAATGCCAATAAAAATCATTTAGATTTATTGATTAAGCATTTGAAGAAAAAAGTTTCTTCTTCTTTTCAACGTAATAAGCTCTTCTTTAAAAAACATGCGGATGAAGTTTTAATCGTTTCTGGTGGTTTTAAAGAGTTCATCACACCTGTTGTTACGCCTTATCACATCAAAAAGAAAAACATCTATGCCAACACCTTTGTGTATGATAAAGATGATAATATTATAGGATACGATGCTGAAAATCCACTTTCACAAGAAAATGGGAAGGTAAAATTGCTAAAGCAGATGCCTATATCAGGCGATATTTATGGCATTGGCGATGGTCATTCTGATTTTCAATTGAAGGAATCAGGGATGATTAAAAAGTTCTTCGCTTTTACCGAAAATATTGAACGCAAAACCGTTGCCGAAAAAGCCGACCATGTAGCACCAAGTTTCGACGAGTTTTTATATGTGAGTGATTTGCCAAGAGCTATTTCTTACCCTAAAAACAGAATACTTTGTTTGCTAATTGGTGATGTTCCTGAAGAAAGTATCGAGCTTTTGAAAAAGGATGGTTTTTCTATCCGTCATAAAACTTCTTTCGAAGAAAAGTATGTGAAAGATGTGGGCATGTTGCTTTTGGGCGATGGAGAACACATTTCTGATGAACAGTTAAGAGGCGCCGTAAAACTGAAAACCATTGGTTATTATGGCATCGCAAAAGAAAAAATCAATCTGGATATCTGTACCGAAATGGGTATGGTGGTTTTCGATAGCGTAAAAGCGAATCCATCCAATAAAACATTTATCGCCCGCCGTATGGCTGATTTTATCAATACCGGGACCACACATATGAGCGCAAACTTCCCCAATTTGCAATTGCCTAAAATCGCTGAGTCGCACCGCTTGGTTCATATTCACAAAAATGTTCCAGGGATTATGTCTAAAATCACTAAGGTTTTAGCGAAACATCAAATCAATATTGTGGGACAGTTTCTGATGACTAAATCAAAAATTGGTTATGTGATTACGGATATCGATACAAAATACGATAAATCATTACTCAAAGAATTGAGAAAGATTGAACATACGATTAAGTTTAGAGTGTTGTATTAGGTCATAAAATGAAAATATTGAAGTTATTTGCATTATTCACAAAATATTTAAGATATTTGTAATAACAGTACACGCCACGCTACCCTTAAGAACAGCGTCCCAGGGCGTGTCTTTTGCTTTATAAGCATTTTGTTTCTACCTTTTTCCCTATGTATCTCAAAAAAGCTTTAACTATAAATGAGCAAATCATTCAGTTAAAAGAAAGAGGGCTAACCATCAACGATGATGAAGAGGCACACTATCTTTTATCTCATATTAGTTATTACAGATTGGCTGGCTATTGGTGGCCAATGCAAGAAGATCCTAAAGAAAATCATATTTTTAAACCCAAAAGTAACTTTTTTGATGTTATTGCTCTATATAATTTTGACCACGAATTGAGAGTAATGATTTTCGATGTCATTGAGAAGATTGAGATAAGCTTACGCACAAAACTTATTTATCATTTATCTCATGAATTTGATCCTTGGTGGTTTCAAAACCTGTCCATTTATCAAAATGTGCCTGAAGCTATTAAAACACTAGCCGTATTACAAGAGGAAATTGAAAGATCAAAAGATACTTTCATTAAAGAGCATAATAAAAAATACAAAGACGACTTAAGATATCCACCAGCTTGGAAAACTTTGGAATTAACTAGCTTTGGAGCACTATCAAAAATTTATGGGAATCTTAAAAACACCATTAAATCAAAGGATATCATTGCCATAGAGTATGGAGTTGTAAACCATACTTTTTTACCTAGTTGGTTACAATCAATTGCTCAAATAAGAAATTATTGCGCACATCATAGCAGATTATGGAATAGGAACTTACCAGGTAGACCTAAAATATTATCTACTGCTCCAAAACCTTGGTTAACTCATATTCCTAAAGAACATGAGGGACAATGGTTGTATCTTCATTTATGTTGTATGAAGTATCTATTAAATATTATAAAACCCAAAAATCAATTAACCCAACAACTTAAATCCTTATTAAGTAAATACCCTAATGTTGATTCAAAAGCTCTTGGATTAACTGAAAACTGGATTGATGAGCCATTATGGAGGGTTTCTTAATTAGAAGTTTTCAAAGGTCTTACCTCCACCTTACTTGGTAAAGTTCTCGGATTCATTTGAAATAAATCAGTTACCATTTGACCAATATCTTCTGGCTGGATTTTCCAAGCATCTTTTTTAGCATCCGGAGAGTGATCTGCAAAATGTGTAGCCACAGAACCCGGCATAATGGTAGTTACCTTGATTCCATACTGACGTAAATCCAACATGATGGCTTGTGAAAAACCAGTCAACCCAAATTTGCTGGCATTGTATGCTGATGCAGTTGGGAAGAAGTTTGTTCCAGCCAAACTAGAAATGGTGATGATATATCCTTCTGATTTCTTTAAAGCTGGAATAGCGGCTTTCACACTATAAAAAACGCCTGTTAAATTGGTATCAATGGTATCATTCCAAAGTTCAGGAGTCAGTTCATCTATTGGTACAAAATGACCTACACCTGCATTGGCGATTAAGAAGTCTAATTGACCAAATTTTGCAATGGTTTGTTCTACTGCTTTTTGTTGAGAAGCAAAATCTTTAACATCTGCAGCGATGGCTAAAACGTCTGCTCCCAATTTCTTTGCAGCTTCATCCGCACTCGACTGTGAACGACTGGTAATCGCCACTTTCACACCTTGTTTCAATAAAGCTTCGGCAATTCCGTATCCTATTCCTTTACTTGCGCCAGTAATTAAAGCGACTTTATTTTGAATGTTTTGCATGTTTGTTTTTTTGTATTTGATTCTACAAATTTAACTCTTGATAGGATGGATTGTTTTAAAGAAATGTCATCAATAAGAATAATTTGTTATCTAGAATTTATTTCGGAAGCTTTTGACGATACAACCGTTGATTCTTAGCTAAGGTTAGTGCTCAATTGAACGCATAAGAGATGCTGAAATAAATTCAGCATGACAAAATGGATTTTTTATTGAAAAGTATATAATATTGAGAATTTGTCATCCCGAACTCGTTTCGGGATCTCTTAATGCACTAGCTGTTAAACTTTAGGTATGGTTAGTGCCAGAATTAACGCCAACGAGATGCTGAAACCGCTTCAGCATGACAAAAGAAAGTTAAGTTTCATCATATAAATCCTTCATTTCGGGGTTTTGCTCTTTTATCAAATTTATCTTCCATTGTCGATGCCAGTTTTTCAACTGTTTCTCTCTTTCAATCGCATGATTTATATATTGAAACCATTCATAGTAAACCAAATAATAACATCTATATTTTGAGGTAAATACCGAGCCATTTCCTTCCTTATGTTCAAACACTCTAGCTCTTATATTGCTTGTAACACCAATATAAAATACAGTTCTTGTCTTGTTAGACATGATATAAGTAAATCCCCCCGGGTGTTGCATAAATCAATTTACTACAAAAAAAACATACTTGTCATTTTAGAATCTCAATGAGAATTATCTGCAAACTGTAGGATAAGGTTTTTACTTAATTGAAAGCCTCCGAGATGCTGAAATAAATTCAGCATGACAAAAACCACCACGATTGTCATCCCGAATTTATTTCGGGATCTTTTAACGCTGTGGCTGTTAATTCTTGGTTTGAGTTGGTGCTCGGGTGAGCGTAAGTGAGATGCTGAACTCAATTCAGCATGACAAACATCAAAAAAACTAAAACCTATACTTCCTCAACTTCTTACCCAAATAAGAACTTCTTCTGGCTTGTGCGTCTTTAAGTGAGGCATCTTTAGAAAAATAGCTATCGAAAATTTTAGGTACAGCGATGCGCTGTGAGGTATAAATTCCAGAATGTCCGCTAAAGAAATAGGCAATAAAACAAGCTAAAGCAAAGAATAATACATACTCGCCACCAAACAATTCAACCCCCATAAAAGTACAAGCTAAAGGCGTATTGGTTGCCCCTGCAAAAACAGCGATGAAACCTAAAGCAGCAAATAGACTTATTGGTGCATTCATCAACTCGGCCATGGAATTACCTAAAGTTGCTCCGATATAAAATAAGGGCGTTACTTCGCCACCTTTAAATCCAGTTGCTAAAGTAACGGTAGTGAAAATGATTTTCCAAAGCCAGCTAAAAGCATCAGCTCCACCTTGGCTGAAGGCAGAGGATATGGTAATTGCACCAGGATATTCAGCATCCACACCTAAACTCAAATAATCGGGCTTACCCACCAAAAAATAGAGCAAAATTATAGCGATCCCACCAAAAAACGGAATCATCCATTTGATTTTAAAAATACCATTAAATAGGTTCTTAATCGCATGGACCAGTTCGGCAAAAAGATAACTCGCTAAGCCAAAAGCCACTGATGCGCCTGCAATTTTAGCAATCAGCAAGATATCCCAATGCAAATAATCCGAAAGGAAAAACTCTCCATTTGCAACCCAGTTGATGTGGTATAAAGTATGATGAACATTCCAAGCTTCGACAGTTAAATCGCCCACGACACTGGCTACCAAACACGGAATAATGGCATCGTATTGTAAACGGCCTAAAGCAATCACTTCTATGGCGAAAATGGCTCCTGTTAAAGGTGTTCCGAAAACCGCCCCAAAACCAGCTGCAATTCCTGCTAGCAAAAGTGTTTTAACATCTCTTTCGTTCATTTTAAACCAAGAAGCAAAAAGCTGGGCGACACTTCCGCCTATTTGTACTGCGGTTCCCTCACGGCCAGCAGAGCCCCCGAAAAGATGGGTCATCACGGTAGTGATTAAAACCAAAGGACCCATTCGGGCTGGAACACCTCCGCCAGGCTCATGGATTTCTTCCATGATTAGGTTATTCCCTTTTTCTGAAGATTTCCCCCACAGCTTGTACATGAAATGAATGGCTACTCCTGCCAAAGGCAAAAAGAAAAGCAAATAGGTGTGAGAAAAGCGAAAAAAAATGGCACTTTTAAGTAGCCAAAGAAATAAAGCTACCATACTGCCAATTACCAAACCCACAGGAATGGTGAATAAAGTCCACTTTAAAAGATGCTTGAAAATGGAATACTGTTCTGATTGAATGCTGTTTTTAGACATACCCACAAATAAAAAATACTATTTTATCGGTAGGCGTCATCATACCAAAAAATTGGTCGGTTCAAATGGGTGGAACACCATCACCCTGATTGTTATTGATATCAAATATAAAACTCTTTTTTAGAAAATGATGACCAAAGACCCAATGATGATAAATATAGCACCAATTGCAGTTTTCACGGTTAAAGTTTCGTTTAAGAAAATGATAGAAAGAATGATGGTTAAAGCGACACTCAGCTTATCTATGGGTGCAACTTGGGAAACTTTTCCCATCTGTAAAGCTTTAAAATAAAATATCCAAGAAAGCCCCGTTGCCAAACCAGATAAGCCTAAAAATAATAAGTTATGCTTAGATAATAGACTAATCCCTTTCATTTCTCCCCTTGCCAAAACAATGGCCCAAGCCAATAACAAAATAACAACCGTTCTGATGGCTGTTGCTAAATCTGAGTTGACATTTGCAACACCAATTTTAGCGAAGATGGCGGTTAACGAAGCGAAGAAAGCGGCTAGTAAAGCATAAATCCACCACATAGGTTTCAAATTTTTATCAAGATAATTAAAAATCCAGTTCTTTCGCTTGTTTCGGAAAGATGATTTTTAGGCCTAATTGATTTTCAGCTTTTACTTCTTTTTTGATAGTTTCGATATTATCCTCAACGGGCTTCATGTGGGTAATTACTACATTCAGATTTTTCATTGCTTCAAGCCCTGTATAAGCACTCAAATGCTGCATTTCCTCCATCAATAATTTTGGAGTTAAATGCCCGAATAATTGCTTTTCTGATTGAGCATTTGGAAAAGAAACTTCTATTAGGATGGCTTTTAACTGATGACTTTTGATGAGTGGCGCAACAGCTTTCCAAAGTTGATCCAGTTTGTCAGATTGTTCCACCCGATCTGCACCAGTATCACCCAAGTACAAGACATAATCCTGATTAGAACGAACAAGAAAAGCAGTACTTTGATAAGGTTTGGAATGACTCAATTCAAATGGTGTAACCAACATCGAAGTGTTCTCTAAAGGAATTTCTTGGTCAGGATTTAGACTTACATAATGGTATTTCGCCAAAGCTGGCTTTTCACCTTCGTTTGCGAAATTTGCCCAAGTATCCCAACTAAAATAATGCTTTTTGAAAACATCAATCACGTAAGGCATGGCATAAATAGCTTTCGGCCTGTCGTCCGGAGAATTCATAATTAAGCCCGATAAATGATCTAAATGACCATGAGAAATCAGATACCCTTTGATATTGTTTTTCAAAACATCAGCGACAGCATCTTTAAATACATGCTTCTTAACTGCTTTTTCTAATCCAGCCCTAATCGTACCAGCATCTAAGCAAACATAATTTCCGCTTCCTTTTGCGGCTATCATGTAAGAAGAAAGATTACTTTCATCGCTACCGCCTAAAACACCTAAAGGAATGATTTTAAAACTTTGGGCATTCAAAATCTGGCTTAAGCCGATAAAAAATAAAAGAGTAAAAATCCTTTTAATCATGAGCATGGTCTGAATTTATAAGCTTAAACTCAGGAACAGGTTTTAAATTAAATGTTTTGCCCTTTTTCCAAAGTTTCAATTCCTTTTTCAAGATCTTTTGATTGCACTTTGTCGTCGCTTCATCATCCAAGTCAGATAAATCAGGTTTACCTGCATTTACCCAAGCCGTGTACCAAAAGCCTGAAGTATAATAAATAGCTGCTCTAAATCTACGCTCTAATAAACCGTCTAAATTTTGATGCAAGGTTTTCACATAATCATCACTAAAATACCAGTCGCCATATTGATTTTTCACTACTCTATCGGCGCTATCTAAACGGTAAATATTCCTTTTCGGAAATATTTTTCTCAAATCTGCCTCTGCTTTTAGCAAAGTATCTGCGGCAGCATGTGTAGCTTCAATCATGTCCCAAGTGGTTTGGTTTACATCTTTAAAACAAGGAGCCGAGCCCATATTTAGGTTGATGGTTTTACCAAACATTTCCAGCATTTCTCCTTCAAATAAAGCATGTATTCCTTTTTGATCCGTCAATTGCCCATTATGATTTGAGGACGTATGTAATGGCATATTTGCATCACCAATGTAATGACCTAAAGTGGCCGCTAGGAAAATAATCTCGTTCTTGCTTTTCTTACGGAAAGCATCTGTAAGCTTCGCCTCCATTTCATTAATGGTCCATGGCAATGTTCCTTTTTTGGTTAGCTCTTCAGCGCCAAATTTCTCTTCTGCTTCATTAAAAGATTTGGGCAAGGTATGAACGGCATCAGCTCCGTAATCTTCCAAATCGATGTAATGACGGGGAAATTCGGCTTTATCGCCGATGGTATATTTTCTGATATCGGGCACTACAGATTCTTCAGTGATAAAATCAGCATGGTTATAAAAAAATGTGCGCAAAGGATCGGGCAAAGAAAGAATAGCGGCGTGGTTGATATAATGATGACCCCAGCTTCCCCAAGCCCACGCAATGGTGCTTAAGGTGGTTATAGAAAGCGTAATGACTATTGTCTTCCAGTTGAATTTCCTGATTTTCATATTTCACATAAACTCCAAATTTAAGCAAATCATATCATACGGTTTAAATTTAACTTCGTTAGAAAACCAGATATTATTCCGATTTTTGTTATTAAACCGCTAATTAAAATCATGAGCATCACTCCAGAGATTCAAGAAAAATTAGAAAAATTGCAAGAAAAATATGCTGCCATGGGGCAGGATATGCTTTCTTATTTAGACGGTTTGCTACACGCAGATTATCTGACGTATTGGGATTATATCCATCTGGATACGCTGTTGAGTTTGCAAACACCTAAAACTCACTTTCCGGATGAGGAAATCTTCATCCTATATCATCAAATTACAGAGCTTTATTTTAAGCTAGTGATTCATGAATGCAAACAGATCACAGAACACGAAAGTTTAAACACCACGTTTTTAATATCCCGCTTAAAGCGAATAAATAATTATTTTGAGGCCTTAACTCACTCTTTCTCAATTATGATTGAAGGGATGGAAAAAGAGCAGTTTTTACAGTTCAGGATGTCTTTATTGCCGGCAAGTGGTTTTCAAAGTGGGCAATACCGAATGATTGAGATTTACGCTACTGATTTTATTAACCTGGTGACAAAAGATCAGCGTGAAGCTTTAAAAAACTCGCCTTTAGAAGATCAATTTAAACAGATTTATTGGCAGGATGGTGCAACAGAGCTATCCACTGGAAAGCAAACTTTGACTTTGAAACAGTTTTGGAAAAAGTACAAAAAGCAGTTTTTAGAATTAGCCCAACAAGTAAAAACAAATAATTTGTGGCAAAGTTATTTGAGTCTAGAACAAGACAATGAAGAACTAAAAACCTTACTTCGCAGATTTGATGTTTTGGTGAATGTAAATTGGCCTTTGGCGCATTATAAATCTGCAGTAAGATATCTAAACCGAGAACCACAAGAAATAAAAGCTACGGGCGGCACAAATTGGCAAAAATATCTCCCTCCACGTTTTCAAAAAAGAATTTTTTACCCTGAACTATGGACAGAGAATGAAAAAGAAGAGTGGGGGAAAGCTTGGGTAGACGAAGTGTTACATAGCTACGATTAAAATGAACAAACAATTTTGTAAATTGCGCATCGCAAAATAGGAAGTGATATGACTGAAACTTTAGACCTTAAAATAACCAAAGCAACTAGCTCGAGACTAGCTGGTATCGACTTTGAAAAATTACCTTTTGGTAAAACTTTTTCTGACCACATGTTGGTTGCTGATTATGCAGACGGCGAGTGGAAAAACTTTGAGATTGTGCCTTACGGCGAAATCGGTTTAAGTCCTGCAATTTCTGCTTTACATTACGGTCAGGCATTTTTTGAAGGCTTAAAAGCTTACAAACATGCTGATGGAAAGATTTCAATTTTTCGTCCTGATAAGAATGCGATCCGCTTTAATAAATCTGCAGAAAGGTTGTGCATGCCTGATTTGCCCGAAGAATTATTTGTACAATGTTTGGCGGCCGCAGTGGATGCGGATAGAGATTGGGTACCCAATAAAGAAAATTATTCTTTGTACATCCGTCCGTTTATGTTTGCCACAGATCCATTTCTAGGAGTAGCGCCTTCATCCACTTATAAGTTTATGGTAATTATGGGTCCAACAGGTCCTTATTTTTCAAAAAACTTAAAAGTGAAAGTAGAGACAGAATATACTAGAGCCAGTGAAGGTGGTTTCGGATATGCAAAAGCAGCAGGAAATTATGGTGGCTCTATGTTGCCAGCGAAAAAAGCAATGGAGCAAGGTTTTGATCAGTTGATTTGGACTGATGCGAAAAACCATGAATACATTGAAGAAATGGGTGCCGCAAACATCATGTTTGTGATTGACGGAAAATTATTAACGCCTTCTACCAGAGATACTATTTTAAATGGTGTTACAAGGGCGAGTATTATTGAACTGGCGAATGATTTCGGAATAGAGGTTGAAGAGCGTAGAGTTTCTGTAACAGAAGTTTTAGAAGCGATTGCTAATGGAACTTGTACCGACGCATTTGGTGCTGGAACCGCAGCTACCATTGCTCAGGTTGCTGAAATTGTTCATGAAGGGAAATCATACCTATTGCCAGATCCAACAAAATCTGAATTCGCAGCAAAAATGCGTAAAGCCTTGGATGACATCAAATACGGAAGAGTGGAAGATGTGAAAGGTTGGAATTATATTGTTTAGACTTTAGGAAAAACATTAAAAAGAGCCAAGATTTAATTAAATCTTG
>JAHJVW010000086.1 GCA_018828585.1 Bacteroidota bacterium | reverse complement strand
GATTTGTTGTTCTTCAATCAAGTTTTTTAAATTCCTGATTTCAGTTTCTAACGTCTTTATCTCTTTAGAAAGATTTTCTAAATTTTTAGCTCGACCTATTCTTTTTCCTTCGAACAAACCAATAGATCCACCTGATAAGGTATAAGCTGTTTTATAAAACTTCCCTGATTTACCAATCAATACCAAACCTTTGACAAGCGCATCCGTATTTAAATTCTTTTCTTGATCATCATCAATAATATAAACATTTTGTAAAAGATATTGGCTCAAAGCTTGATATTTTCGGTCAACTTCAACCACACTCAATGCCAATAAACCTAAATCAAAATCAATTTTGGAGGACTCTTCAGTCTTAATATTATTAAGGATAAGGAAGTTTGCTTTTCCTCTTGCAGCATTACTCAATAAGCGTATCGCCTCAATGGCATCCTGATAATTCTCGACCACATAATGGTTCATCAAAGGCTCCAAGAAATTCTCTATAGCTACTCGATAATCTTCTTTACAAAAAAGAATATCTGAAAGGAGTGGAGCATTCTTATTCCATTGTGCATTTTTCTTTAGAAATCGAATAGACTCTGGGAAACCTTCTAAATTATCCACCAAACTTTTGGTAAGGTTATATTCATTTTGTTTAGCATCTACTTTTCTTGATGCCTGATTTAATGAATCTTTATTTTCGATTAAATCTTCTTCGGTAGCTTTTAAAGATTCTTGTAAATCATCTTCTTGTTTTTCAAATTGTTTAAATTCATGCGCTTTACTTTCTAATTGAGTTGTTAATTCAACTACTACTTTGTTGAATTCATTCAATTCGGTTTCTCTAGTGCTAGTATCTTCAACGTTTCTTCTACTTTCCTGTGTTAATGCTTCGCGTTGAATGTGCAGGATATCTAATTCCTTTTCGGTTTGGTAGACTGAATTTTGAATTTCGTTAACTGTTTTTTGTTGACTATCTAAAGCTGCTTTTTCTGATTGTTGTTGAATTCGAAGTTCGTTCACTTCTTCATTCAAAATATCTAATTCTGATTTGATTTTTATTAGAATTTGCTCTTCATTCAATTGATCTTCTAATAATCGTTTCTTATTATATTCAACGTGTTGAACTTGGTTTTTATCTTTTTCTAATTCTTCCGATAGTCGGCGTTCTTTGTCTTGTAAGAATTTAAGTTGTTCATTTTTGATTTTCTTATCACTTTCGTAAGCTCTGATTTTAGCAACAAAATCATTAGTGGCTTTTTGTTGAACAGATAAGTTTTTTTCTTTGGTTAAACTACTAAATTTATGTTTTTGAATATTTGACTCTAACTCATCAATTTGAGCACTTAAAGCTGTTTTATCTGTATTTTGATTGAGCTCTTGTCTTTCTAATCTTTCTAATGATTTGCTAAAATTTGCAATTTTAAAGGAAGATAAAATGATACTTAAATCTTTATATCGTTCTTTTAAACGATAATAGCGCTCGGCTTTTTTTGCTTGATTTTCTAAAGTTTTCAGATTTTTCTCAATCTCGAATAATAAATCTTCTACACGGGATAAATCTGTCTCGGTATCTTTTAATTTATTTAAAGTTTGCTTTTTGCGGAGTTTGTATTTAGAAATTCCCGATGCTTCTTCAAATAAACTTCTTCGGGAACCTTCCTTATTGGCAATAATCTCATCTATCATCTTTAACTCGATGATTGAGTAAGAGTCGGCACCAATACCGGTGTCTAAAAATAAATCAGTGATATCTTTCAATCGACATTGCACATCATTTAAGCGATACTCTGATTCGCCAGTTCGATAAAGTTTACGTGTAACAGTTACAGTCGAAAATTCTGTGGGCAAAATGTTTTTGGTATTATCAAAAGTTAAGGAGACTTCAGCCAGGTTTGCAGGCTTCCGAGTTTTTGTTCCATTAAAAATAATGTTCTCCATTTTTTCGGAACGCAACATTCGGGTACTCTGTTCGCCCAAAACCCAACGGATGGCATCAACTACATTTGATTTGCCACAGCCATTAGGGCCTACTATAGCCGTTACCCCCTCGTTAAAATGGATGGTAATTTTATCTCCAAAACTTTTAAAGCCTTTAATTTCAAGATTATCTAACTGCATGCGTGGTTTGTAATAGAAGGCTTAAAATAGGGATTTTTGATTAAAGCAAAAATATTTTTACGTAACGATTTTTTTGAAATAGTAGGATGAAACCGTGTGTTGTAAAATGATGGTCTCAAATGGATTCCTTCGGAAAACGGAAAACCCGCATTGGACAGAGCAAGCGGATTTAAGCAAAGCCCAAAGGGATGGCTTTGACACAAGACTATCAATAGAGACCTTAGTTGAACTTACTTTTAGGACGAGACACGGCAATAAAAAAAGCCTCCCGAATTTTCGGAAGGCTTTTTTGTCTCGTCCTGAATAAAATTTATCCTAAGTAAGATTTTAAAATCTTGCTTCTAGAAGTATGTCTTAATCGTTGTAAAGCTTTATCTTTAATTTGGCGGACTCTTTCTCTAGTTAAGTTAAACTTCTCTCCAATCTCTTCTAAAGAAAGGGGATGGTTAGTACTCAATCCGAAAAACAAAACGATAATTTCTCTTTCTCTCTCCGTAAGGGTAGATAAAGATCTTTTTATTTCTTCTGATAAAGATTCATCAATTAAATTACTGTCTGTATTTGGATTATCATTTTCCAAAACATCCAATAACGTGTTTTCTTCTCCTTGAACAAAAGGTGCATCCATAGAAACGTGACGACCTGAATTACTTAAAGTATCAGAGATTTTTTCAACTGTTGTTTCTAAAGTGTCTGCTAATTCTTCTGGAGATGGTTCTCTTTCAAACTCTTGTTCTAGTCTAGAGAATGCTTTACTAATTTTACTTAAAGACCCTACTTGGTTAAGCGGCAAACGTACGATACGTGATTGTTCCGCGATGGCTTGTAAAATAGACTGGCGAATCCACCAAACTGCATAAGAGATAAATTTGAAACCTTTTGTTTCATCAAATCTTTTTGCGGCTTTGATTAAACCTAAATTTCCCTCGTTAATTAAGTCTCCGAGGGTAAGACCTTGATTTTGGTATTGTTTTGCTACGGAAACAACGAAACGTAAATTTGTTTTTGTTAGACGTTCTAGAGCGGCTTGATCACCTTCTCTGATTTTTTGTGCCAAGATAACTTCCTCTTCGGCGGTAATTAGATCAACTTTTCCAATTTCGTGAAGATATTTATCTAAAGATTGTGATTCACGATTGGTAATGGATTGCGTAATCTTGAGTTGTCTCATTTATTATTGATATGTGTAAAGCGCTATATAATGTTAAAGTCTGCAAAGTTAAGAAACTTTGAGTTATTTTAACGTTAAAACTATGAAAATGTTGGAGTTATTTGAAGATTTTTATTGAATTATTTGTAAATATCATTCTTCAAAAATCGAGCCACTTTATTTTGATGATTTCTATTTTTTTAT
>JAHJVW010000085.1 GCA_018828585.1 Bacteroidota bacterium | reverse complement strand
TTAAATAATAATACTAATAATTTTAGTAATTTTGTTTTTGGTTAATAAGATTATCCGCTTACAGTTACTTTTTATAACTTCGACATTTTATAATAATTTATTATTTGTGGATAATACCTTGGCAAATAATTTCGTATACGTCTAAATATTGTTTATTATTATCATATAAATTGAATATGTTGACACAATTTGATTTCGTAAAAGAGATTGCTAAATATGGTCTGGAAAATGACCAAGAGAAGTTGCTTAAGACATTGGGCGAACTGATTGAGCATTCAAAAAAAACGAAGAAAATAAATTTTGCGCTACAGCTTCAATCCATATTAAAAGAATCTCTTAAAGAGCAAAAATTTTCTGGCCTAATGAAGGTCGAGTCCAATAATTACTTTGACCGTGAAGATGAGAAAGATCTCAAGGAATTTATTCTTGAAAAAATCACTTCTGACTATTCGTTTCAAAATATCATTTGTAATGAAGATGTTAAGGAAGAACTTTCATTTTTCATCAAAGAACATAAGCTTGCAGATATTATCAGGCAACTTGAATTACCTATTTCTAATAAAATATTGTTCCATGGGCCATCAGGCTGTGGTAAAACGCTTGCTGCGTATATATTAGCAGGAGAATTGGACAAAATGATCTATGTGGTCAATTTGGGCGCTATTGTTTCCTCAAAACTGGGTGAGACAAGCAAAAACATCACGAAGATCTTCAAAAAGGCTGCTAGGGAAGACTGTATTATTTTCTTTGATGAATTTGACAGCCTAGGTAAAATCCGTGACTACAGCCAGGATCATGGTGAAATGAAACGTGTGGTAAACACGATACTGCAACTGTTTGATTACCTGCCTCAGGATACACTTGTTATAGCAGCTACCAATCAGATTAATATGTTGGATGAAGCATTATTGAGAAGATTTGATCTTATCCTCAAATTAGAGTTGCCAACACCGCAGCAAACGGAGGAACTGATCATGAAGATTCTAAAACAGAGCCATTTTTATTATGCTGATACTATAGTGAAAGAACTAATTCAGGATTGCGATGGACTTTCTTTTTACAGCATTCAAAAGACCTTAGGCAATGCCATGAAAAAATCATTCCTTAACAATCAGGATAAAACCCTTGATACTGATGTATGGAAATCACTTATCAGCAGCGAAAGACGGGCACTGATTAAATAATTATACATCTATACATCCGCTTCCAAGTCGTCAGCCTCAGCTTCCAATGGGGCTATTATATCTGCTGTTTGGTTTAGGGCAATAAACTGTTCATAAAAATCGATGCCCCTAAATTGATTTTTGCCTTGTTCTGAGAAGGTCAATACAATTGAGAATGGATGGTCTTCATCAAGGTAGCTCTGTAGATCAAATCCAGCATCGTTTTTTCCTTTACAGCGAACGATAAGTGACAGATCGTTCCCGACCTTATTAAGATCATTTACATTTACATTTAGTGTAAGTTTTTGGCAGTTGGAAAATTGTCGGATATTGGGATAAAAATCATCTGACCAGGTTTCGAGATTTGTCTTGACTCCGAGCGCAATCTTTCTGAGATTATTCCTCTCTTTCGCGTCAATAGCTCCTCTATGGAGCGCAGTATAAAAAGTTAGGCTGCCGTCATCGGGGTCCCTTCTGTAAGCAGCGACCTTCGCTGTCTTGCCTGGATTATCAAAGGTTTTTATAAAATTAAAACTGATATGTAAGGGATTATATCCAGTTTGTTCAGTGAAATCCGGCTTAAAGCTAAAGCATAAAGTGGCGTCGATAGTAACAATCGGGTTTCTAATGCTAGTAAAGGCATTGAGATAATTAGGCAACTTGATTGGTATAGCTTTATGTGTATTAATTCGAATACTATCTTCTAATACAACCGTAATAGTCTTATCATTTGAGCTTAAGGCCTTGACAGAATCAGGTTTCCCATGGCCAACTAATTTTTTCAAAAGATCTTCCTGATGAAACCATTTGTTGATCTTTAGTTTTTCCGAACGGTTTAAAGCACTTAGCTCCTTTCCAAACTCCAACAATGAATATTTCTCCTTTAACCTGTTTAGATGCGCTTCCAAAAAACCAGATGGTGCAGTTGGAGAGGATGAATTAATGATTAGAGCTTTTATCGATTGTGCGCTGATAGTTGGATATTTGTGTGCAATCCTAGCTGCTAAATTGGTTGCAAAGGGAGTCGAGAAACTTGTACCGCATTCCTGTCGATAAAAATCATTACCGATTCCGGAACCTACAACTTGGATACCTGCACTTTCTACACCATAGTCGCCCCCGGGATAAACAATGTCCGGTTTATTTATCCTGAAATTAATGTGTTTGGTCTTTAGTCGACTTCCATTGACTTTGTGAAATGAGCTGACATGATATTTACTTGTGTAGTAAGCAGGTGTCAATTTATCAAGTGAAATATCTACCGAAGTGCCTTCGTTAAAGTTTTCTGCAATAGCTCCGACTGTTAAATTATTCAGCGATTCTCCGGGCACTTTTAGGTTTGTTCCTACACAAGAATGTTCCGGTGAAAATTCGTCAGGTGAAAAGTAATGTGCAGGATAATCTAATAAAGCTGCATAGGGTGGGGTTTGCATACGGTCATAAATCGTGTATAGATCAGTAGGATCCAAATTCCCTGCAGATACAAAGAAAAGTACTTGAAGTTCATAAGCAAGGCGGTCAAGTAAAAAACCAAAGAATGAATAGTCTCCATTGTAGGGCTTCGCGTCAATATTGAGCGAAAGATTAAAAAGTTTTACGCCGTAGGCTGCTGCTGCCCGTATGTTGGTTTCAAAAGCAATAAAATCAATTGCCCCACCCTCATTTTCAAACACACGATATGATATGACTTTGCAATATGTTGTTAGCGCCCTGTTTGGCGTATGGTAAAATGATTCTCCAGTCGCTGTCAATACAGCGACTGCTGTGCCATGCCATCCGTTGGGTCTATATGGAGGATATATAAGGTCAAATGTATAACCACTGTTTTCCAGCACTAGATCAAGCGGCGGGATTCTGTTGATACCATTATCGATAACAACAACCAGCGGCAACGTTCCAGTTGCGATATCGATTGTAAAGTCATAATTCCTGAGTGTTGCACCATGAGCGGTTAAGTGTACACGGGGAATTCGAATGCTTTGAACAGATGCGATAAGGTCAAAATTATCTACAATTTCTATTAAGTACTCTTCCGTAAGCCCATTAATAGAGAGAAAATCGCCTTCCAGTCTATAATTAATAGATATTGCCAAGCTAATTGTCTGAAGATAGTCAACTAATGATGACTCTATCCTGCTTTTTTCTATTTCCAAAGTCGATCTATCAGAGTGTGTTAACTGCAAAACTACGGAACTGGTAAGGCCTTGTTCACGTAACTGCTGTCTCAACAAAACTTCTCGAGTAAGTAATTCAAACCGCTGTATGAGTGTTACTCTGGCATAAGGCTGTCCGGAAACCGTGGTTTGGGCTCTGCTGGAAACAAATTGTTGCACTAAACTCAGGAAATTTCGAAACAATTGTCGGTTGCTGATTTCGAAAAGCGCAGATTTATTAAAGTTGTAATATTGTATAGGATGTATCCCGAAATTCCGAGTAAAATAGGTTTTGGTATCCCATTCTATTGTGTCAGCAAAAGTTACTAGAAAATCAATCCTAACATAGTCTATATCAGCCGGGACCTCAATGTTTCTATTTTGATATTTTTCCGCAATATTTGAAGAATAACTATTTAAGTTATTTTGTAACGATGCTTTTTGCCGCGTGTAATTTCTTTCAAATTCTTCTTTTTCGTCCCGGTCATCTTCCTCTGATCCAAAGCCACGGGAGCCGTCAAAGTAAGTAATTGATCCGGAGGGATTTTGTAAAAGTTTGTGAGGATATATTGGCATTTATAAGGTCTAATTTAGGGCGCTTTTACAAGTAGGTTAGTGAAAATTAAAATTGTATGCTTAATTAAGTAATTCCTTTTTAAAATCTTCGTATTCATCTCGCTCTGCTAATAATGATTTAAAATGTCAGTCGCTGCAACTTGAGTCCATTAATTTCACAACTTTCCTTAGTGTTAAGCATAGCGTCACTAAAGATTCAATAATTAAAAAGTTTTTGTGCCAGTCTAAATTGAATAATTCAAATTAGCTCTTATTTAACATAAACGCAAATTGTTAAGTAAAATACCCTGATGTTGGTATGCTTTTAAGCGGAAAGCAGAAAGCAAAACCATACTTGTTCGAGCACTCTTCGAGGACGATTCGCTATCTGTTCGGATAAAGTCCCTTTTATCCGAACCCTACTCGAACAGATACCGAACCGATAGCGAAGGGATGCCCTATTTTATGGCTAATAGCTAAAGGCTCATGGCCGATAGCTCACAGCTGATGCATTCTTTCAATACTCCTTTTTAATCCCATAAATTTTAAAGAGATTAGTCCACTTTATCACTAATAACCTATCAAATATGGAAATCAAAAAATGGATATTGGCACCGTTTTATTTAAAGCTGATGTGTGTATTGGTCAGCTTGATTTCTTTAGGCTATTTAATCATCTTAGGCAGAGAAATATTATCGCCAATGGTATTCTCCTGTTTGTTTTCTATCCTGTTATTACCACTAGCAACTTTTTTAGAGAAAAAAATACGGCTCCCCAGAAGTGCGGCATCTATGCTTTCCGTTATTTTGCTACTGGCAATTGTGGCTTTCATCATCTATCTCATTGGGTCGCAAATATCGAATTTAGCCAGTGATTGGCCTCAATTTCAGGATCAACTTCATCAATCATTACAAAATCTACAAAACTGGATTTCGCAGACTTTCCATATCAACGCCCGCAAACAATTAAATTATGTGCATACGGCAACCAGTAAAGTGATGGATTCCAGTTCAACAGTTGTGGGCACAACCATTCTTTCCTTTTCAGGGATTTTACTATTTATCCTGTTTACTTTTATCTATACTTTTTTCTTCCTGCTTTACCGAACCCTCATCATGCGCTTTCTGGAGTCCGTATTTCTGGAACATCATAAAAAATTAGTTCATGATGTCATTGAAGAAGTTCAGTATGTGATTAGAAAATACATTATAGGACTTCTAATAGAAATGACGATTGTGTCGGTTTCGGTAAGTGTCGTATTCTTATTATTGGGTGTTAAATACGCTATCCTTTTAGGGCTAATTACCGGTATTTTAAATTTGATTCCCTACATCGGGATTTTAACTGCACTCATTATTAGCTCGGCAATTACTTTTGCTACTTCTACAGAAATCAGTCAGGTAGTTTTCGTGATGATCACCATTTTTATTACGCATATCATCGACAGTAACATTCTTCTTCCTTTAGTCGTTGGATCAAAAGTTCGTATCAACGCACTAATGACGGTTTTAGGAGTAATGATTGGAGAATTAATTTGGGGTATCCCGGGTATGTTTCTTTCCATCCCTATAACCGCAGTTTTAAAGATTATTTTTGACCGTGTGGAAGGTTTAAAAGCCTGGGGATTAATCTTAGGAGAAGAACATCAAAATGAAAATCAGCTCACTAAAAAGTTGAGGATTAAAAAGAAGGGGTGATGGGATGTGGATCATAGTTCATGGGTGATGGCGAATGGGTGATGGTTCATAGTTGATGGATCATGGGTGATGGATTATAGTTGATGGATTATGGTTGATGGGTGGCTGATTGTTGATCGCTGAATTAGGACTTCCTACCTCTTTATTCTTTGCTCCTTGCTCTTTCCTCCATCTTCAGCAACAATCATTAAAAACGATCCCCTCAAAATATGTTAAATCAACGCAATTCATTCCCCTAAAACCTGTGATTCCTTAAATAAAATCTTAATTTTACCGCCCCAACAAATGCCATTTTGACTTAATTGGGTCTATGGCGTAATTGTTGATTTTAAAGAGTTTTAAATACAGAATAAGAAATGTTAAGTTTTATAAATAAGATTTTTGGAAGTAAATCCGCCCGTGACGTTAAGAGCGCACAGCCTTTAGTAGATAAAATAAAAGTAGCATACGAGCAATTAGGTGGTTTATCTCATGATGAGTTGAGAGCAAAAACTGCGGCTTTTAGAGCCCGTATCAAAAGTGATTTATCCGAAATAGACAGCAAAATTGCAACTATCAAAAAGGATGTAGAGGAGAATGCCGAATTGACCATTCATGATAAAACTGATTTATATGATGAGGTTGACCGTTTAGAAAAAGATAGAAACAAGCAGCTAGAAGCTACCTTATTAGACATCCTTCCTGAAGCTTTCGCAGTAATGAAAGAAACTGCCAAGCGCTTTACAGATAATGAAACCATTGAGGTTACCGCATCAGAATTCGACCGTGAACTGGCTGCCCGCAAACCAAATGTGTTAATCAAAGGTGACAAAGCCATCCACCATAATTCATGGTTAGCTGCCGGAACAGAAGTAAAATGGAACATGGTTCATTACGATGTGCAGTTAATTGGTGGTATCGTTTTACATGAAGGTAAAATTGCCGAGATGGCGACTGGTGAGGGTAAAACTTTGGTGGGTACATTACCTATTTATTTGAATGCACTTTCTGGTGAAGGAATCCACGTAGTAACAGTGAATGATTACTTAGCTCGTCGTGATAGTGAGTGGAATGGCCCAATTTTCGAATTCCATGGTTTGGCTGTTGATTGTATCGATAAACACCAACCTAACTCTCCGCAAAGAAGAAAAGCTTACCAAGCTGATGTAGTTTACGGAACCAATAATGAGTTTGGTTTTGATTACCTGCGTGACAACATGACACGCTCACCAGAAGAACTGGTACAAGGCAAATTGCACTATGCAATTGTCGATGAGGTCGATTCAGTTTTAATTGATGATGCCCGTACGCCTTTGATCATATCAGGACCAATCCCTAAAGGTGATGAGCATGAGTTTTATGTTTTAAAACCAAGGATTGAGCGCTTGGTAAATGCGCAAAAAAATTACGTACAAGGAGCTTTAAACGAAGCAAAGAAATTAATAGCAGAAGGTAAAACCGGACCTGAAGAAGGTGAAGGTGGTTTAGCATTGTTCAGAGCTTACCGTGGTTTACCTAAAAATAAAGCATTAATTAAGTTTTTAAGTGAGTCGGGAATGAAAACCATCCTGAACAAAACTGAGAACTATTATATGCAAGATCAAAACAAAGAAATGCCAAAGGCTGATGCTGAGCTTTTCTTTGTGATTGATGAAAAAAACAATCAGGTTGAACTATCTGAAAAAGGAATTGAATTAATTACTTCATCGGGCGAAGACCCACATTTCTTCGTAATGCCTGATGTAGGTACTGAGATTGCAGACATTGAAAAATCTGCTTTAAGCAACGAGGATAAAGCGCACAAAAAAGACGAGTTAATCAGAGATTTCTCCGTGAAATCAGAACGTATCCATGCGGTTAATCAATTGCTAAAAGCCTATACCTTATTCGAGAAAGATACTGAGTATATTATTGATGAAGGCAAAGTAAAAATTGTAGATGAGCAAACAGGTCGTATCATGGATGGTCGTCGTTACTCAGACGGATTACACCAAGCCATCGAAGCGAAAGAAAATGTAAAAGTGGAGGACGCAACACAGACTTATGCGACCATCACTTTACAGAACTACTTTAGGATGTACCACAAATTAGCTGGTATGACGGGTACTGCGGTTACCGAAGCTGGTGAGTTGTGGCAAATCTATAAATTGGATGTGGTGGAGATTCCAACCAACCGTCCAATTGTTCGTGATGATAGACAAGATAAAGTTTACCGTACCACTCGTGAGAAATATAATGCAGTTGCCGAAGAAATTGTGGAACTCACACAAGCTGGACGCCCAGTATTGGTAGGTACTACATCGGTAGAAATTTCAGAGTTATTGAGTCGGACATTAAAGATGAGAGGGATCAAACACAATGTATTGAATGCCAAACTTCACCAAAAAGAGGCTGATATTGTAGCTGAAGCCGGTAAACCAGGTCAAGTAACCATTGCCACCAACATGGCTGGTCGTGGTACGGATATTAAATTAGGCGAAGGCGTAAAAGCTACTGGCGGTTTAGCCATTGTGGGTACCGAGCGTCACGAATCTCGTCGCGTGGATAGACAGTTAAGAGGTCGTTCAGGTCGTCAAGGAGATCCAGGTTCTACCCAATTCTTTGTGTCTTTGGAAGATAACTTAATGCGTTTATTCGGTTCAGAGCGTATTGCTGGCTTAATGGTGCGTATGGGAATTGAAGAAGGTGAAGTAATTCAGCATTCTATGATTACCAACTCTATTGAAAGAGCACAGAAAAAAGTAGAGGAAAACAACTTCGGTATTCGTAAGCGTTTGTTAGAGTATGATGATGTGATGAACTCGCAACGTTCTGTGATTTACACCAAACGTAAAAATGCCTTATTTGGTGAGCGTTTAGATGTAGATATTGAGAACATGATTTTAGATGTTACTGATGATATCGTTACGGAATATAAAGAGGAAGGTAATTTTGAAGGTTTCCAATTAGAGCTATTAAGAATTTTCGCAATTGATACTACAATTACTGAAGATGAATTTACGAATAGCAATATTGATAAATTGGCCGATAAAGTTTTTATCGAGGCTAGCACTTTCTACAAACGTAAATCAGAAGCAATTGCTCAACAAGCTTATCCGGTTATCAAAGATGTATTTGATACCCGTGGAGAAAGCATAGAAAACATCATTGTTCCTTTTACAGATGGAACGCATGGCATTCAGGTGGCCGCTCCGTTGAAAAAATCAGTGGAAACTAAGGGAAAAGAAGTAGTTAAAGCTTTTGAAAAAACCATTACGCTTTCGCTGATTGATGATACTTGGAAAGAGCATTTACGCGAAATGGATGATTTGAAACAGTCGGTTCAGAATGCCGTTTACGAACAAAAAGATCCACTGGTAGTTTACAAAGTAGAAGCCTTCAATTTATTTAAAGGCATGCTTTCTGTGGTGAATAAAGATGTAGTGAGTTTCTTGTTTAAAGGTGGTATTCCGGTACAAGGTGATGCGCCATTACAAGAGGCAAGGCCACAGCCCAAAACAGACATGAGTAAGCTTAAAATTTCTAAACCCGAAATGGGACAAGAAAGCAATGGCGTACCCATGGATGACACCCGAGAAGTACAAAAAACTCAACCTATAAGGGTAGAAAACAAAATAGGAAGAAACGACCCCTGCCCTTGTGGTAGCGGTAAGAAATATAAAAACTGTCACGGAGTAACTGTTTAATGAAAATTAAAACTATCCTTTCGGCTTTTGCAATGTTATGCTGCAGCTATTTAGCTTTCGGTCAAACCGGAGGAAAAGTAACTGTAATAAAAGATCCTTTGATTGATAGTTTAATTGCTCGCCGAATCGCTTTAAATAAAGGCGTATCCGGAAATGGGAGTGCTTTAGTGATCAATGGATATCGCGTTCAGATATTCTTTGGTTCGGATAGAAGAGAGGCTTATGCACAACAGGCAAAATTTAAAAGTCTTTATCCCGAACTAGATACCTATTTATCCTACAACACTCCAAATTACCGAGTTAAAGTAGGTGATTTTAGAACTAAAGCTCAGGCACAATCGTTTTTAAATGAGTTGAAAGAATCGTTTCCAACCTTATTCATCTTTAGCGAAAAAATTAACCCTTTAAAAGCCGATAAGTTCAATGCTGATAGATAAAATAAAATCCTTAGCAGGTGAGATAGAAAGTGAAGTTGTTGCCAACAGAAGACATATTCACGCTCATCCCGAGCTTTCTTTTGAAGAATACAAAACGGCTGCGTTTGTAAAAATGCAATTGGATAAATTAGGTATTCCTTATCAGGAGATGGCTAATACAGGTGTTGTGGGCTTAATAAAAGGCGGGAAATCTTCTGAAAAAATCATCGCCTTAAGGGCTGATATGGATGCTTTACCCATTGTGGAAGCAAACGATGTGGATTATAAATCAAAAAACATCGGCGTGATGCATGCTTGTGGGCATGATGCGCATACTTCGTCTTTACTTGGAACCGCTAAAATTTTAAATGAGCTAAAAGCAGCTTTTGGAGGAACCATCAAATTAATTTTCCAGCCAGCCGAGGAACGTTTACCTGGGGGCGCCAATTTGATGATTAAAGAAGGCGTGTTGGAAAACCCAAAACCCAATGCCGTTTTAGGTCAGCATGTAATGCCTTTGATTGATGCTGGAAAAATTGGTATTCGCTCTGGAAAGTACATGGCTTCGACTGACGAGATTTATGTGACCATCAAAGGTAAAGGAGGTCATGGAGCACAACCGCAACAAAATATTGATCCAGTAGTCATCATGGCACAAATGATTACTGCTCTGCAAACCATCATCAGTAGAAGTTCTGATCCGCGTTCTCCATCAGTGCTTTCTTTTGGAAAAGTAATGGCCAACGGAGCAACCAACGTGATCCCTAATGAGGTTTATTTAGAAGGAACTTTTAGAACGCTCAATGAGAAATGGCGAGCTGAAGCGCACATCAAAATGAAAAAACTGGCAGAAAGTATTGCCGAAGGCATGGGTGGTAGTGTTGATTTCAGAATTGAAAAAGGCTATCCCTTTTTGGTGAATGAAGAAAAATTAACTGCCCGAGTAAAGGAAGACGCGATTGCTTATTTAGGTGCAGAAAATGTACTAGACTTAGACATTTGGATGGCAGCAGAAGATTTCGCTTATTTCTCCCAAGCTGCAGATGCCTGTTTCTATCGTTTAGGAACTAGGAACGAAGCAAGAGGAATCACTTCGTCTGTACATACACCAACCTTTGATATCGAAGAAAAAGCTTTAGGCATGAGTACCGGCTTAATGGCTTACTTAGCCATTAAAGAACTAGGAAACTAAAATGATTCCGCTGATAAATTATCTTTAAATTTGATAAATGAGTATACAGCAACTTCAAACTGACGAAATCAACAAGCTTTGTAAACTAAACAAGGTGAAGTCGTTATTTGCTTTTGGCTCCATACTACGTGAAGATTTCAACAAAGATTCTGATATAGATTTATTAGTCGATTTTGAAGAAGAAGACCCATTTAAGTATACCGATCTATATTTTAGTTTTAAAAACAGACTGGAAGACCTATTTAAACGTCAGGTTGATTTAATTGAAGAAAGAGCTTTGAGAAATAGATTTTTCAAACAAGAGCTGGAAAATACCAAAATTAAAATCTATGGATCTTAAGATCAAAACTTGGCTCTTAGATATCAATCAAAGTATTAATGAGATTTTCGATTTTATTGGTGAAGACAGAGACTTTCTTAACTATAAAAAAGATTTAAAAACTAAAAAAGCTGTTGAAAGGAATATTGAAATAATTGGAGAAGCAGTTGGTCGTATACTAAAATTTGATAGTAAATTTCCTATTAAAAATGCACAGCATATTATTGGAACAAGAAATAGAATTATTCACAGTTACGATAATATTTCTGATGAGATTATTTGGACCATCATCATAAAGGAATTACCAATATTAAAAGTCGAAATAGAAAATCATCTTCTAAAAGAATAATTTATCTTTCTATCCTTAAGGTTGAAGAGAAACTGCTTCTAAGGATTAAATAAAAAAGCTTTAGTCTCTATAAACAAAATTTTAAACAACAATTACCGTTATCTTTTCAAAATATTAAATGCGTTTCTTACTCCCCTTTATCTTTCTAACGTTTTCCTTGCAAGCTTTCAGTCAGGCGATCCCTCGATTTAACCCAGACACCGTTTTAACTATGAAAATGGATAAAGACGCCGTAGTAAAAGTGGGGAAAGCAGGTTTAGATATTGAAGATTTTATTCATGAAATAGTAACGGATACCAGTTTTTATGAGGCTTTTCATAACATGAAAAAATATCAATTTGTTGCCGAAAACAGGGTATATACTTACGATAAAAAAAACAAGGTTGATGGAAGTATCTACCGTAAAATACTACATAAAAATGATGGCGCAGGACATCATATGCGAATTTTAGAACAGAAAGATGGCGGTAACTTGTATAGACGTAATGGTAAGTATGATTTATATACGGTAGAAATGTTTGATTACATTTTTATGAATGCTTATAATTCTGATTTTGCATCAGAAAGTGATGCACCAGGGGAAGGTAAAAATGAATCCTACAAAGACAAATTGAAGACCTTAATTTTTGCGCCAGGAAGACCCATTAAAGGCGTCCCTTTTATATCCAACAAGACGGAAATTTTTTCTGCAAACATGCGTCAGAACTATAATTACACTTTTCAAAAAGGCATGTATTTAGACTCGATTCCTGTTTATCGTTTTAAAGTTTTGATGAAACCTGATTTAAGTAATTGGACCAAAGATGGTATCATGATTAAAGAGCTAACCACCATTTTTGACCAAAGGAATTTCCAAATTTTAGGTAGATATATTGATATGAAACTGGATAACATGGCGTTTGATTTTGATGTGCAGATGAATATTGAGATGAGTTATTTCGGTCAGGATTTATTACCCACTAAAATTAGCTATCAGGGGAATTGGGATATTCCTTTCAAAAAAGAGGAAAGAGCTAGTTTTTTGGTTTTGCATAAGAATTATAAGTTAGAATAATTTATAACTCATAACGCAGACAAGATTTCGAACCCTGTCAGCGTTGGATTTTAATCGTTAAGTATTAAATTTTATTCCTTTAGAAAATAGATATTTTAAAATTATAGTTCTGATGAATTCTTGGTAAAACGCTGAATCGATGATAGTTAAATGCTGACAGAGCTTCGAACCTTGGTAGCGTTAAATTTTAATCTTTCATGAAATTGATATTTTAAAAATTATTGTTCACGTCTATTTTTTTTGAAATGGTAAACTAATATTTGTTAAACGCTGACAGGGTTCCGAACCCTGTCAGCGTTAGTAAAACATATTAAATTTAATCTTCCAAGAAATGAACATCTGAAAAATTATAATTCTTATATTCTTGATGAGATTTTATAAAACTTTCTAGGTCGCCAAACCAACTTATCACTTCGTCTCTTGCTATTCTAGTTTCTTTATCATTTAAAAACAACTGATAAGACGAAAACGGATAATTTATATAATCGTTAGTAAAACCATGTTTAACTGGATTGAAATGTATATAAAGTACCAATTGATTTAAATGATTTTCATCTTGAACTGCAATTCTTCTGAAGGGGGTTTCAAACAAACCTCCAGTACGCCCTGTGGATTTATTGATAGACTGGGCATAACTATTAAATAAATGTGAAAACTGATGGCTAATCAATTTTTTTATTTCGATACCATCTTTTAGGGGTAAATTATTTCTTATTTCATCTTCAGTGCGGATCTGGATTAAAAAATGAAAGTGATTACTAAGTAAACAATAGGAAAATGTTTTTGCGATAGGATGAATATACTTCATACATTTCTCAAGAAAGTAAGCGTAATTTTTTCTTTCCTTAAATACACTCTCTTTATTTATGCCTCTATTAAAAATATGATAATAGCTTCCTGGTTCTAGCAAATCTATATTAGATTTCATTTATTTTCGTATTAAATGTAGATCTAACTAAACGCTGACAGGGTTTGGAACCCTGTCAGCGTTCGTCGACGTTTAACTAATTTATAAATTTTTTGATTAGCAGCAGAAGCCTTGCCAACTAAACCTGACAGAAGCGGATACCGGCCGTGAGCATAATGCCTAAAGGCGTATGAGCAAATGGCAGGACTGACATTCATAATTGAACAGCAACTGCTTTATTGAAATCAATTCAACTTCGCCTTGACCATAGGTGCCAATTTTTCTACCCAGCGAGCATACATGGCAACTGACGGATGCAATCCATCTTGAGCAATAAGGCTACTGTTCGAAATGGCTTCTCGAGAAATCGGCGTAATGTCTAAATAATTAGCATTTACATTCAAGGTTTCTAACTTATTGATGGCATTATAAGCATCAATTTCTTCGGCAATTTTAGGAGCAGACCTACCGCTGTTTTTTGCATACGGAGTGACTCCCCAATCTGGAATAGAAAGCACAAAAACTCTATTTGATTTTCCGCCTGCTTTGTTAATTGCCGTTTGTAAAAGTTGTTTAAATTCGGTTCGGTAGGTATTGATATCATAACCACGATATTGGTTATTGACGCCAATCAGCAAAGTCACAAAGTCGTATGATGGGTTTAAAGTTTCGACTTTAATGGCGCTAATTAATTCATCGGTTGTCCAACCGGTACGGGCAACAATTTTTGGTGTTTGAAGAGTGGTGGTATCGTTTTGCAAAGCCGCCGCCAACTGATAAGGAAAAGCACCGTAAGTTGTTACTGCTTCGCCAATGGTGTAAGAATCGCCTAAAGCTAAATAAGAATAATTATGCTTCACGGTTTTAGGATTTATAGGATTGGGTTCATACGTTTGTAAAGTTTGCTTACCAGCGCAACCTGATAGGCTTAAAATAATGGCAACATAGGTGATCAATAATTCTTTCATATTTGAGAGGTGCTAATAAAGCTCCATGTCAAATAATACGGAAATATGATGCTTTAGGATTTCTTTAACTTTTTGAATATCGACTTTTTCACCTAATTCTCGCTGCATCGAGGTGACATCTTTATCATCAATCCCACAAGGAACGATATTTTTGAAATAAGCTAAATCTGTATTCACATTAAAGGCAAAACCATGCATGGTTACCCAGCGGCTACAACGAACGCCCATAGCGCAAATTTTGCGAGCTTTATGATTATCCGCATCCAGCCAAACTCCGGTATAACCTGGATACCTACCCGCCGCTATCCCAAAATCCTTTAGTGTAAGAATAATGGCTTCTTCTAAAGTGCGTAAATAAAGATGGATATCGGTAAAAAAATTATCTAGATCTAAAATTGGATAACCAACAATTTGGCCGGGACCATGATAGGTAATATCTCCACCCCTATTGATTTTATAGTAAGAGGCTTGCTTTTCTTTCAAGCCATTTTCATCCAGCAAAAGATGCTCAGGTTTTCCGCTTTTACCCAAGGTATATACAGGTGGATGTTCTACAAATACGAGGTGATTAGGCGTAATTTCTTCCTCTTCGGGATGGTTTCTATTTTTTGTTTTGATAGCAATGGTATCAGCAAATACTTTTTCCTGTAGATCCCATGCTTGCTGATAATCTAACAAACCCCAATCCTCAAAATGTACTTTCTTATTTTTTATCATTGCCCACAAACGTAACCCAACATATAATCTTCAAATCTTCTAAACTCCACTTGATAGACTTCCTTTTGTCCGGCCTTGTCAATATTGGCATTCAAATTCCCATTTTCTGCGTAATTAAATGGAGATAAATGGATATGATTTCTAAAGGATGTTTCCTTTTTTCCATTTAGCTTATACAATGCTTCCTTTGCGCACCAACAAACGTATAAATGCTCTGTTCTATTCTCATTGTTGATAAAGGCGAGCTCGTCATCACTTAAAAACTTCTGCTGTACGCGAATAATTTTATCTTTTATAATCTCGATATCAATCCCGACTTTTTTAGTTTTGCTCACCATTACAGCTGCATAATCATACGAATGACTCAATGAAATATGATGAGGATGGTTTATCAAAATCGGTTTTCCGTTTTCATCGGCTTGGCAATCTATGTATTCATTGGTATTCAACATCTTACGTAAAAGCACTCTGGTAGCCAACCAATGCAGATTTCTTTTTTCTTTACTTAAAGAGCGTAGTAATGTTAACTCATGATTTTTAAGCTGTAAACGATGCTCTAAATCTTCGGGGGTTTCGGTAATTTTCCACAAGCCGATGGTGGTATCTTCGTTAATATTTTCGTGAAAAGTAATCGGCATTTTTAAATTTATAAATTCTCTGCAAAATTATTTTAAATAAATCATATTTTAGGCAAAAGCAAAATTTAACCATGATACTTTCTGACCAACTGATATTAAAAGAAATCGAAGCCGGATCAATAGTGATAGAGCCTTTCGAAAGGGGATGTTTAGGCACTAATTCCTACGATGTACATTTAGGCAAACATTTAGCCTGCTATAAAAGTCGTGAATTAGATGCAAAAAAACACAATGAAATAGAACATTTTGAAATTCCGAAAGAAGGTTTTGTGCTGCAACCTAATACTTTATACCTAGGCGTCACTTTAGAATACACCGAAACGCACAAACATGTGCCTTTTTTGGAGGGTAAATCGAGCACCGGACGGTTAGGTATTGACATACATGCAACCGCAGGAAAAGGCGATGTTGGCTTTTGTAATACCTGGACATTGGAAATATCAGCTACTCAACCAGTTAAGATTTATCCAGGAATGCCCATTGGTCAACTCATTTATTTTGTGGTGGAAGGTGAAATTGAAACGATGTATAACACCAAAAGCAATGCGAAATATAATAATAAGACCACAAAACCCGTTGAAAGTATGATGTGGAAAAACCAATTCTGACACCATTTGTAATGTATAGTAGAAAGACCTCAAAAAATTAGCCTTTTGAGGTTTTATTTTTTAAATTGATTTAAATTATTCAACATCTTTAAAATCAAAGTCCTATGAAAGCGAAATTTTACATTCCTTTATTTATTCTGATTGGATCATGGGGGCTTTTTAGCTTTGTTCAGGATGAAGACCCTTTGAAAGAATTAATTCAAAAATTTCAGAAATATCAAAATACTTATGTTCAGGAAAAAGTTTATCTACATACTGACAAACCTTATTATGCCATTGGTGATGATATTTGGTTTAAAGCTTATGTAGTGGATGCGCAAACTTTAACGCCTACAACAGAAAGTAATATTCTGTATGTTGACTTAATTAATGGACGGGATTCTGTAAAGAAGACTTTAAGAATACCTTTGGTAGCAGGTTTTGGCTCTGGAAATTTCGAATTAAAAGATTCGCTTCGTGAAGGTAATTATCGTTTAAGAGCTTACACTACCTGGATGCGAAATTTTGGAGAAGAATACTTCTTCGATAGAACCATTAAAATAGGAAATGCTTGGACCAACCAAGTGATTACCACTACCAATTATCAATTTAAAAAAGAAGGAAATAATGAGGACGTTACTGCCACCATTAACTATAAAAATTTAGAGGGTTTCCCTTATGCCAATAAGGAAGTTTCCTATAATGTAGAATTGGATTTCAGAAAACTAACAAAAGGAAACGGAATTACTGATGCCAATGGAAATTTAACCATTCATTTTGTAAATGATAAACCTTTTCTAGCTAAAACTGGGAGAATTACGACCTCTCTTAAAATTACCGAAGGAACAATAGTCAATAAATATATTCCTATTCAAAGCACTTCGAATGAAACCAATGTTCAGTTTTTCCCTGAAGGTGGCGATTTATTAAATGGTGTGAAGAGTAGAGTAGCATTTAAAGCTTTAGGTGCAGATGGTTTAGGAAAAGATATAAAAGGCTTTATACAAGATCATGCAGGCAAAAAAATAGCCACTATTAATCCACAACATTTAGGAATGGGTTACTTTTCTTTATTGCCAACTGCTGGAATGGATTATAAAGCTATCATTCAATTTGAAGATGGATCTGAAAAAAGCATCCCGTTGCCGAAAGCGCAAACCGAAGGGGCTATACTTTCTGTAAACCCAAATATGCAGGATAGCGTATTTATAAAAGTAAGTACCAATTTAGATTATTATACCAAAAATAAGGATAAGGTATTCTCTGTAATCGCTCAAAACTCTGGAAATATCCTCTACACCGCTAAATCTAAATTGGCTGGATTAAATTTTTCAACGCTGCTAGACAAAGCAAGATTTCCATCCGGAATTACACAATTTACGCTCTTTAATGATGCGATGTTGCCGATTGCAGAACGTTTGATTTTCATCGAACCAAAAAACACCTTAGATTTAAAAATTAATCTTAATCAGAAAACTTTCAGTCAAAGAAGTCCAGTAAAACTAGATATTAATGCCATCGCCCCAAATGGAAAGCCAATTATAGGGTCGTTCTCTATGGCAGTGGTTGATGAAACAAAAGTTCCAATTGATGAAGATATAGAAAGCACCATTTATTCTAATTTGCTGTTAACTTCTGATATCAAAGGCTATGTAGAAAACCCTAATTATTATCTACATGATATCAACGAGCAAAAGTTAAAAGATGTGGATGTATTAATGATGACACAGGGTTGGAGACGATTCAACTGGAAAAACATCCACTATAATACTTCGCCAACACTTACCTTTAAGCCCGAAAAAACATTATTCGTTAGTGGAAAAGTAACGCAAGGAAAGGATAAACCAGTAGTAAATGGAACAGTTACGCTGTTTTCTTCTGTTGGTCAACAGATGCTTGTACAAGCGAAAACCGATCAAAATGGGGAGTTTAAAATTGACAGTCTATTTTATAACGATAGTACAAAGTTTGTAATACAAGGCAGAACCGATAAAGGAAGGAAAAATGTAGATATAGAGATTTACAATCAAGCACCACAAATTGTAACCAAAAATATTAATATACCAGACCTCACAGTAAATATTAACGAATCTATGCAGGCTTACTTAAAAAATAGTAAGACGCAATATGAAAGTTGGCTTAAAAACGGAATTATAAATAGGTCAATTTTATTGAAAGAGGTAAAGGTTGTTGAAACCAAACCACTAGTCGAAAATTCCAGTAACCTTAATGGTGCAGGTTCTGCAGATAGAGTTCTTACAGAAAAAGATCTTCAATATGCAATTTCAATAGATCAGGCTTTGCAGGGTAGAGTTGCGGGCTTACAAATTATTGGTGGCATTGCTTATATACGCGGTCGAGAGGCGCAAATTATTTTAGATGGGATGTATGTAGATGGTGGTTTCCTAAGTTCAATTAATCCACGCGATGTAGAGAGCATTGAGATTTTAAAAAGTATTGGATATACCGCTATTTATGGAAGTCGTGGTGGTGGCGGAGTAATTGTAATCAATACCAAAAGAGGGAAAACTAATTATAACACAAATAATTATGCCCCTGGGATCGTTTCTTACAATCCAATCGGGTTATATAAAACAAAAGAATTTTATGTCCCAAACTACGATGACCCAAAAATTAATAACAGTGTTTTGGATTTGAGAACCACTATTTATTGGAATCCAAGTATCGTAACCGACAGTACTGGGCATGCTCAGGTAGATTTCTTTAATGCCGATGGTACAGGAAATTATAAAGTTGTTCTTGAAGGAATGGATTTAAATGGTCATCTTGGTAGAAAAGTAATTCGGTATCAGGTTAATCCTGCCCAATAAAAACCAATTGTTAAATGAACACCATAAAAGTAACTATTCAAGATAAAGTAGCTATCATTTCTTTAGATAGAGGGAAATCAAATGCCATTAATGAAGAAATGGTAGATGAACTCCAAAAGATGATCCTCAATATAGAGCAAGATGAAAATATTGGAGGCGTTATCTTAACCGGAAAGGAGGGCTTCTTCACCGCTGGTTTAGATTTAATCGAGCTATATGATTATGACGAAAACCAAATTAAAATATTTTGGGTTAAATTTTTAGACTTGGTAAAAACACTCACTTCTTTCAAAAAACCTTTAATTTCTGCAATCAGTGGTCACAGCCCTGCAGGTGGATGTGTACTTGCCATCACCTGTGATTACCGTGTAATGGCAGAAGGGAAATATATCATTGGTTTAAACGAAGTGCCAGTGGGGATCATCGTTCCGGATAGCATTTTCGAATTGTATGCTTTTTGGATTGGAAAAGGAAAGGCTTATCAAAATCTTTTAGAAGGTAAATTGATGGGCGTTGATGAAGCAAAAAACATTGGTTTAATAGATCATAGTGCTCCCATTACCTCATTGATGACTGCAGCGCAAAAGAAAATGCAACAATACATCCAGCTTCCAGCAACAACTTGGCAACAAACCAAACTTAACTTAAGAAAAGAATTAATTTCAAAAGTTTCTGAAGATCAAACCGAAACTTTAGACATCATGTTGAAGCAATGGTGGTCGCCATCAACCCGAGCAATATTAAAAACCATTATTCAAAACCTAACCCGTAAAGAAAATGCATAATCAACCCATGTTAAGAGATAATGCCTTAAAAGGAAAAACCTATGTGGTTACTGGTGGCGGAACAGGTTTAGGTAAAGCTATGAGCACTTATTTATTAGAATTGGGTGCAAATGTGGTGATTACTTCTAGAAAGTTAGACGTTTTACAAAAAACCGCAGCTGAGCTCGAAGAAAAAACTGGTGGAAAAGTCTTAGCTGTAGCTTGTGATGTAAGAGAAAATAATCAAGTAGAAGCTGTGTTAGCAGCAACATTAGAAAAATTTGGACAGGTTGATGGTCTTTTGAATAATGCAGCAGGAAACTTTATCTCCCCAACAGAAAGACTATCGTCAAATGCTTTCAGCACCATTATAGATATTGTTTTAAAAGGAACTGTAAATTGTACTTTGGCCTTTGGAAAGCACTGGATTAAAGAAAAACAACCTGCATCCATTTTAAATATTATCACCACCTATGCTTTTACAGGATCTGGCTATGTGGTTCCCTCAGCTTGTGCAAAGGGAGGTGTTTTAGCCATGACAAGATCATTAGCAGTTGAATGGGGCCATTATCAAATTCGTTGTAATGCCATTGCTCCCGGCCCTTTCCCTACAAAAGGTGCTTGGGATAGATTGCTACCTGGCGATATGGCTAAAAAATTCGATTTCAAAAATCGTGTGCCTTTAAAGCGAGTGGGTGATCATCAGGAGTTAGCTAATTTGGCAGCCTATCTTCTATCAGATTTTTCTGGTTATATCAACGGCGAAGTAATTACTATTGATGGCGGCGAGTGGCTACAAGGAGCTGGTCAGTTTAATGGTTTAGAAATGGTAACCGATGAAATGTGGGACGGATTGGAACAAATGATCAGAGGTACTAAAGGAAGTTAAATTTGGGCGTTACCCTTTGGGTTAGGCTATCCCTGCCCGTACGGTTCAGGCGGGCATTACAATCTTTTCTCCGTGGAAAATGGGAACAGTATTCCATTTCTATCCTTAACACGAAACATCAATAATGGAATGGTGCCCCAAAAAAATATGATAAAACTATTGTTGGACACAGTCCTCGGTTTCCACAAAGCATTTAAAAGTCCCCTATCGGAACCTTAGACGAGGATGACTAAAGCCATTATTTTGAGGCTTTCGGCTTAATATTTTTTCCCCTATCCCTGTAGCCAATACCTAAAAAACATATCGCTGCCAAACAGGTTTATTTAACTTAGGTTTTTGCAAATAATTATAGAAAATCATATTTTGTTGTTGAAAAACAAATTGATAGCTTATGAAATGGGTAGCAAAAGCAATTATTCATCATAATGAAAAGCGAATAGCCGTTTGGTTTGAAAACAAGCCCGCTTTAAATGCTCGTTTCAAAAAATTACCAAACGTTAAATGGAGCCAAACACTCGGGGCTTGGCATGTGCCTGATACAATCCAGAACAGACAAAAATTTGCTATTGCTGAAGAAAATCAAACAATCAAAACAACACCGCTTTCTATTAATAATCAGCATATTCTATCACAATTTATTGAGACTATACAACTTAAAGGTTATAGTGGTAGTACTTTAAAAACCTATAAAAATGAATTTACATTATTCTTAACTTATTTAAATCAAAAATCAGCATCAGAATGCAATCTTCTAGATGTTAGGGCTTATATTTTATATTGTTTAAATGAGCTCAAATTAACAGAAGCTACAATCCATAGCCGTATAAATGCTTTAAAATTTTATTATGAGAAAATATTACATTTTGAACGTTTTTCTATGGAAATACCCCGTCCTAAAAAGCCTTATCAACTCCCTAAAGTAATAGACATTAACGATGTGAAAAAACTTTTTGATGTAACCACTAACCTAAAGCACAATACCATGCTTAAAGTATGTTACGGTATGGGTTTAAGAGTATCAGAAATTGTGGGCTTAAAAATTAAAGATGTGGATAGTAAACGTATGCAAGTTTTAATAGAAAAAGGTAAAGGTAAAAAAGACAGATATGCTAATTTACCAGAAAGCCTTTTACAACAATTGCGTAACTATTTTAAAGAATACAAACCGAAATATTATTTATTTGAAGGAGTTAATGGAACCCAGTACAGTTGCCGCAGTGCGCAACAAGTTTTTAAACATGCTTTAATTAAGGCTAACATTAATAAAACAGTTGGCATACATAGCTTAAGACACAGTTTTGCAACGCACTTATTAGAAAACGGTACTGATATTAGGTATATACAAGAATTATTAGGGCATAATGATATAAAAACCACATTATTATACACAAATGTAAGTGATAAAAGCATTAGGAAAATTAAAAGCCCTTTAGATGATATTAACAGTTAATAAAAGATAAACTAGAATTTTGAAGCGATGAAAGGATTAAACAAAGTAACCCTAATTGGAAATTTAGGTAAAGACCCTGAAAATACCGTATTAGATAATAAAACCAATGTGACTAAATTTTCTCTAGCTACTTCTGAGAGTTATAAAGATGAAAAAGGAGAAAAACATACTACGACTGAGTGGCACAGCGTGGTAATGTGGAATAGCCTAGCCAGTTTAGCAATAAAGTATTTAAAAAAGGGCAGTAGTATTTATTTAGAAGGTAAATTAAAAACCAGAATTTACGAAACCAAAGAAGGTGAGAAGAAACAAATAACAGAGATAGTAGCCGAAAATTTTATTATGCTTGATAAGCCAGAATAAAAATATAGTTTTAAAGAAATAATATTTCATAATTTAGAGATCAAATATTAAACGACAATACAAAAAAACGCTACGCGTTTTTTTGTATTGTCGCAACTAACTTGTTATAAAACAAACTTTTAAATATTTTGCGATTTCAAAAAACATGCGTATATTTATGAGTTATGTGCAAGGCTACATTTTGTCCATCAAATCACAATTTGCAGATGTATAAGCAACGTGTGAATCAATATATCCCTTTATCATATTACCGTCTTTGTCAAAAACAATACCTGCATAAAATTCATCATAACCACTTTTTGTAAATAGTTCTGTGTTTTTCTTTGGGTCTGAAAATACCATTACGGTATTGCCATCTTCTAATTGTTTTTCTTTGGACACATCCATTTGCATCCATCCCATAAATTTTTTAAATACTTCAATATCTGTCATCATTTTTAAATTAAATTTAGTGCTGATAAACCGCCCAGCACATAACAGCGGTTTGGCAAAATCCGCCACAAGCCTTTGTACTAAATTTAAACATTCTGCAAGGCGGTACTTCGCCAAGCCGTCCGCCCGTTACCTGCAACCCGTGACGACCGTGCTAACTTAAAACTGACTGCAAGAAACGAACAATGGACATCTCAATAGTAATAGACAAATCCACATTTCAATCGTTGAGTTTTGACGAGTTGTT